>JAAAPH010000384.1 GCA_009908415.1 Bacteroidota bacterium | reverse complement strand
TTCGCCTTCTGGGCAAAGAGGATCTCGGTGCCATCGGGCGAGAAGTCGGGGTCGGATGCGCTCACGCGCGTCGTGTCGGTCAGCCGCCGGGCTTCGCCGGTGCCGTCGGTGCTTTGGAGGAAGAGGTCGCCGTCTCGCTCGAACGCAACCCATTCCTCGTCCGCAGAGACCGCCGGGTCGGCGCCGCGGTCGGTGATCGGGTAGGTGCTGTTGCCTTCGAGTAGGTGGCAGAAGATGCTGCTGGGGCCGTCGCCGTCTGGCGAAGTCGAACGGCTCCAGCAGATGGTTCCGTCTGCGCTCGCCGAGATGTGGACTGCGTTCGTTGCCCGGTCATCCGAGGAGACGCGCGTGATCTCCGACGCGCGGGTGACCATCGGCGTCCTGTCGCTTGCGCCAAGCGCGGCTCGGTACAGCACGTTTTCTCCTCCTTCGGGGCCTCCTTCATACAGCGGACCGTCTGCTACAAACAGCATCGCTGCGTCGCCGCACTTTAGGTCGAAGTTGACCGCGGTGGTGTCGCCGGCGGTCACGCGCTCCGCGCGCGGGTTGCCGTCCTCGACGACGCACCGGTCGCTCAGGCCCGTGAGCTCCACCTCGTGGGCGCCGCCTGGCAGCTCGCCAAACCGGACGGCGCCGGCCTCGTCGGGGGCTTTACATTTGTCGCCGACGCAGTATTCGAGGCCACGGAGATGGAGGTCGCTCGTGGTGGTGACCGTGAACGCGCCGGTTTCACTCATTTCTTCAGGACCGCTCTCCTCGGGGCCGGTCGGCGTTTCATCGCAGCCGCTGAAAAGAAATAGGGCGGCCAGAAGCGCGCATGTGATGAGGGTGCTATATACTTTTGCTGATATATGCATGGTTGTTTCGTTGTCTGGTGTCAGAGATATGTTGAGGTGTGTCGTGTCTAGCGTGCGTCGTGGCTGTGACGCGCAAAAACCGCCCCCACGTTTGCGAGGGCGCCCGGCGCGTCACGCCTCTGCCCGTCACTGCGTGATTGGGCAGGTGACGGCGGTCACGTCGCCCTCCACGTCGATGATGTCCGTGTCGGGAGGGGCAATGGTGTTCCGGTTGGACCGGTTCGAGCGGGTGGCATTGTGGTTGGTTGCCTTGGCCGGGCTCGCGCTGGAGGCAGGCGCACTGATGTAGTAGACGTGCCCGTCGCTCGACCAGCACGGGTTGGCCCACGCGTCGAGCCGGCCCTCGCCCTCGAACGGCGTGATCCACACGCCCGTCGCGGAGCCGTCCGTGGCAGAGCCGTCGGTGCGCTGCACGTGCAGGTTCCGGATGCCGCTGTCGTCTTCGCGCACGGTCACGATCTCGGTGCCGTCCGGCGAATAGGCGGGGTCGGGGCTAAACGGCTGGCAGTGGTCGCCGACGCGGCGCGTCTCTTTCGTCTCCACGTCCAGGATGTGCGTGGACCAGCAGATGTCGCCGCCCGCGTCTTTCGCCTTCTGGGCAAAGAGGATCTCGGTGCCATCGGGCGAGAAGTCGGGGTCGGATGCGCTCACGCGCGTCGTGTCGGTCAGCCGCCGGGCTTCGCCGCTGCCGTCGGCGGTTTTGACGAAGAGGTCCCCATCGCGCGAGAAGGCAACCCATTCCCCGTCGGCCGAAAGCGTGGGATCTGCGCCGCGATCGGTAATCGGGTAGGTGCTGTTGCCTTCGAGCAGCTTGCCGAAGATGGTGCCTTCTTCCCCGTCGTCCCCGTCGTCGGCAGACGATCGAGATCCGTCTCCTAGCTGACCGTGAGAGTTGTTTCCCCACACGTAGAGTTTTCCGTCTGCGCTCGCCGAGACGTGTTCCGCCTCCGTGCCCCTGTCATCAGTGAGCTGCGTGATTTTGTAGGGAAACTCAGGTCTGTAAAGGTTACTAGGCGGCGGATCGGCTACGTACAGATCCGTCTGGCCTTCGTGGTCGCTGACGAACGCCATGTCGCCTGAAAGCTTGATGGGGCACCGCACGTCAAAGGATACCTCGGCCGCCTCGGCCGCCATCACGCGCGCCATGCGCGGGTTCTCGCCGTCGACCACGCATCGGTCGCTCAGGCCGTTGAGCTCCACCTCGTACTCGCCGGGCGCTACGTCGGTGAACCGCGTAACGCCCTCTTCATTGGGCGCTTTACATTTGTCGCCAACGCAGTATTCGAGACCGCGGAGGGCGGCGTCGCTCGTGGTGGTGATCGTGAGTGCGCCTCGCTCTTCAGGGCCGCTCTCCTCGGGGCCGGTCGGCGTTTCGTCGCAGCCGCTGAAGACGAAGAGGAGGATGACGGCAATAGCCGGTATGGACTTGAGCATGGACGTGTACGGGCGGATATTCATAGCTATCGGTTGAGTGGTGAAAGCGAAGCGCTGGATTCAGAAGAGCGTTGGACGTGGAAGGGCACACGAGCCCCTACGCCGCATTATCGGCGCAATCGACGTGATCTTAAGCGCGGCGACCGGGCGCGGCGGCGCTCACGGATGTATCCTTCACGGATGTTACGATTCCCCGCGTCGCCCGTATCGTCGTGGACAACACGCGGAGCGCTCGTTATATTCCGGGTGCGACGTGTCCCTGACCGCATCCGCTTCTCTATGCCCGAGTCCCTCGCCGAGCGTCTCCGCACCGCCCACCAGCAGCGCTTCGTGGGGCGGACGGACGAGCTCACCCTGTTCGAGCGCGCCCTCGACGCCGACGACCCGCCGTTCGCCGTGCTGTACGTCCACGGCCCTCGAATCGCCCATCGATGGGTTCGTCGTGGAAAAGCGGAGCGAAGAAGGGGCGCTGGCCGCACCGGGGCAGCCGCTACTCGTCGTGGAAACGCTGGACGACCTGAAAGCCATCGTGGAGGTGCCCGAGGCCGACATCAACCGCTTCGCCACGGGCGACTCGGCCACTATAGAAGTCGGCGCAGCGGGCAACGTGCAGCGCCGCGGCGTCGTCACCCAGATCAACCCGGCCGGCAACTACGCGAGCCGCCAGTTTGAAGTCCAGGTGCGCTTACCCCGCGACGGCACGAGCGGGCTGAAGTCGGGCATGTACGCCCAGGTGCTCTACCCGGCCGACGCCGAGCGGGCGCTCACCGTGCCCGCGCAGGCGCTCGTCACACGCGGCCAGCTCACGGGCCTCTTCGCCATCGAAGACAGCACGGCCCTGCTCCGCTGGATCCGCACGGGCCAGCGGCACGGCGACCGCGTCGAGGTGCTGTCGGGCCTGCGCCCAGGCGATCGGTACATCGCCGATGCCAGCCGCCGCATCCTCGACGGCCAGCCCGTCCGGCCGCAGTAGGCACCCGACCGCGCCCCTGCTTTTCTTTAGCACCTAGACCATTTCTCCCATGGCAAAGACAGACGGACTTGCCGGCACGATTGCACGCGGATTCATCAACTCCAAGCTGACGCCGCTCCTCATGGCGGCCTTCCTCGGCATCGGACTGTACAGCGCGTGGCTGACGCCGAAGGAGGAGGACCCGCAAATCGAGGTCCCGATGGCCGACATTGCCGTCCGCTATCCCGGGGCCACGCCGCAGGAGGTAGAGCGACGCGTGGCCGAGCCCCTCGAACGCCTCGTCGCCAACATTGCCGGCGTCGAGTATGTCTACTCCACGTCGACGCCTGGGCAGGCGCTCGTGTCGGTGCGCTTCTACGTCGGCGAGCCGTCCGAGCAGAGCATGGTCAAGCTCTACGAGGAGATGCTCAAGCACATGGACCAGATGCCGCCCGGCGCCAGCATGCCGCTCATCCAGTCGCGCGCCGTGGACGACATCCCCGTGCTCACGCTCACCCTACACAGCGACCACGAGGCGTACGGCGACTACCAACTGCGCCGCATCGGCAACGAAATGGCGATGGACCTCAAGGCCATCGACGGGGTGGCGGACGTGGGCGTGCACGGCGGCCGCGAGCGCACGCTGAACGTCGAGCTCGACCCGAACCGCCTGGCTGCCTACCAGCTCGATCCGCCGTCCATCGCGCAGCAAATCCAGGCGTCTAACCAGCAGCTCGACGCCGGCGCCTTCGAGCGCGGCGACACCTCGTTCCTTGTGGAGACGGGTGCGTTCCTGACCTCCGCCGAGGAGACGCGCAACCTTGTGGTGGGCGTGCACCAGGGCAGCCCCGTCTACCTGAAGCAGGTGGCCGACGTACACGACGGCCCCAGGGAGCCCAGCCGGTACGTGACGTTTGGCAATGGCGCCGGCCACGGAGCGCACGCGGAGGATGAGGGCGCCCCCGGCACGGCGCATGCCCAGGCGCAGCCGACCGGCGGGGGGCTGCAGCCGGCCGTCACCATCTCTCTCGCCAAACGGAGCGGGCAGGATGCCATGACCATCGCCGAGCGCGCGCTCGACAAGCTGGAGGTCATGAAATCGACGCTCGTGCCGAACGAGGTGACCGTGACCACCACGCGCAACTACGGCAAGTCGGCCTCCGACAAGGTGAGCGAGCTGCTGCTCCACCTGCTCGTGGCCATCGGCGCGGTCACGTTCATCGTGTCGCTGGCGATGGGCTGGCGTGGCGGCCTTGTCGTCTTCCTGTCGGTCCCCATCAGCTTCGCGCTCACGCTGTTCGTCTACTACTTCTTCGGCTACACGCTGAACCGGATCACGCTCTTCGCGCTCATCTTCGTGACCGGCATCGTGGTGGACGACTCTATCATTGTGGCGGAGAACATGGAGCGCCACTTCCAGATGAAGCGGCTACCCAAATTCCAGTCGGCACTCGTCGCCATCAACGAGGTGGGCAACCCCACGATTCTGGCGACGCTCACCGTGATCGCCGCCGTGCTGCCGATGGCGTTCGTCTCCGGCCTGATGGGGCCGTACATGAGCCCGATGCCCATCGGCGCGTCGATGGCGATGACGTTCTCGCTGATCGTGGCGCTCGTCATCACGCCGTACCTTGCGTACCGCCTCATCGCGGGCGGCAACGATGAGGACGAGGAAACGGAGTCGGACTACCGCCTCGAGGACACCATCATCTATCGCGCGTACGCGGCCACCATCGAGCCGCTGCTGAACAGCGCGTGGAAGCGCTGGGCATTCCTCGGGGCGACGGCGGTGCTGCTGCTCGGCTCGGTATCGCTCTTCTACTTCCGCGTCGTCACCGTCAAGATGCTGCCGTACGACGACAAGAACGAGTTCCAGGTCGTCGTCGACATGCCGGAGGGCACGACGCTCGAGCGCACGAACGCCGTGCTCCGCGAGCTGTCGGCCTATCTAACGCGTCAGCCGACCGTGACCGACGTGCAGACGTACGCCGGTGACGCGGCGCCGGTCAACTTGAACGGCCTCGTGCGGCATTACGACATGCGCTCGGCCCCGCACCAGGGCGACATCCAGGTGAACCTGCTGCCCGAACACAGCCGCGACGAGCAGAGCCACACCATCGCCAAGCGAATGCGCGGGCCCCTCCAGGACATCGGCGCGCGGCACGGCGCCAATGTAAAGATCGCCGAGGTGCCGCCCGGCCCGCCCGTGCGCGCCACACTCGTTGCTGAGGTGTACGGCCCCGACGTCGACACGCAACGCGCCCTGGCCGACAGCGTGAAGCGCGTCTTTGAGGACACCGAGGGTGTGGTGGACGTCGACTGGCGCGTGGAGGCCGACCAGACGAAGTACACCTTCACAGTGAACAAGGAGAAGGCGATGCGCGCCGGCGTGCCTACCGCCCGCGTGGCCCGGACGATGCGTCTCGCCCTCGGCGGGCAGGACGTTACCACGATGCACCAGCCCAAAGAGCGCGAGCCGGTGGGCGTGCACGTGCGCCTCAGCCAGGAAAACCGCTCCAGCCTGGCTGACCTCAAAAACGTGCGCGTACAAGCGCAGAGCGGCGCCATGATCCCTGTCGCCGACCTCGTGACCATCGACGAGACGGTGCGCGACAAGCACATCGACCGCAAGAACCAGCGGCGCGTCGTGTACGTGATGGGCGACGTGGCGGGCGATATCGAAAGCCCCGTCTACGCCATGCTCGACATGGAGGAGCGCCTGAACGCCATCCAGGCGCCCGCGGGCTACTCGTTCGGCCAGCTCTACACGGGCCAGCCCTTCGCCACCGACGGCTATTCACTGAAGTGGGACGGCGAGTGGCGTATCACATACAAGGTGTTTCGCGACCTTGGCATCGCCTTCGCCGTCGTCCTGCTCATCATCTATATCCTGATCGTGGGCTGGTTTCAGGATCTGATGGTGCCGCTCGTGATGATGATCGCCATTCCGCTGTCGCTCATCGGCATCGTGCTGGGGCACTGGCTGCTCGGTGCCTTCTTCACGGCCACGTCCATGATCGGCTTCATCGCCTTGGCCGGGATTATGGTGCGTAACTCCGTGTTGCTCATCGACTTCATCAACCTACGGCTGGCTGATGACGTGCCGCTGCGGCAGGCCGTGGTGGAGGCCGGCGCCGTGCGGACGCGCCCCATCCTGCTGACCGCGGGCACCGTCGTCATCGGCGCCGTCGTCATCTTGTTCGACCCCGTCTTCCAGGGCCTAGCCATCTCGCTGATGGGCGGGGCCATTGCGTCCACGGCGCTGACGCTCCTGATCGTACCGCTCATCTACTTCATGGTGCAGAAGGAGTTAGAGGATACCGCGCTGGTTAGTGACCCGTCTTCAGCCGGGATGGCTGCGGGGGCCGGTTCGGCCGGCGGCGACACGGCCCCCGCAGCCTCTCCGTCCGAGGCCCCCTCGGCACGCTCTTCTGAGCAGTAATTACCCTGTTCTAGTTCGCTTACCACGCAACCAACTCCCGCCCATGCCATGAAGCTCGTTGCCGTCATGAGCCTCGACATGTACCGCGAGGACCTACACCGCATCTATCGCGATCACGACATTCAGATCTTCAGTGAGATCGACATTGAGGGGTATCACCACCAGCAGACGCCCGCCGCCACCGAGATCGGGTGGTTCGGGCACGCCAGCCATCCGGCCTACTCGACGTTGACGTGGGCCTTCCTACCGGACGAGCAGGCTGGCCCTCTGCTCGATGCCATCGATGCGTTCAACACGCACAATGACCCATCCCACCCTGTGCACGCATTCCAGATGCCCGTTGACCGCGCGGTATAGGCGCAGCTCGTCGTCGCGCCCCTAAAGGCTTGCACCATACGCAACTGTTCCATGCGGCATCGCATACGTTCTCTGCTGCGGGATGTCGGGATTCTCCGCCCCGATGACCGGTTTCAGAGCCCTGTCCGCTACTGAAACCGTTCAACGGGGCCCATTCAACGTTCCTTTGCTCGAAGGGCCCCGCTGCATCCGGTTCGCGTTCGGCGAACGACACCGACATGCCCATTTGAACGACGTGTTGGGCACAATTAGGGCGGTGGGGGAACGTCCTACGCTACATGTTGTGATTGACTTACGCGGAGAGACAGACGACCTGTCTTCTCTGTCATCCCACAGCACGGTATTCTGCTTACGCTACATCTCAATCATCAATCCACCTGCTTACCATGGCTCCGACACCCTCGCTTAAGGATCTCACAGCCCGCGATGTAATGACGGAAGACGTCATGACGGCCCACCCGTCGTGGTCGATCGAGCGGCTGGCCGATTTCTTCATGGAATACGACATCTCCGGCGCCCCCGTGACCGACGACGAGGGCAACCTCGTGGGCGTGGTTTCGATGAGCGACATTACCCAGCACAGCAGCCTGCCGGGCGAGTCGCTCCCCCGCCCGCAGCCGCACAAGCAATATCACCTCGGGCTCGACAGCGAGTACTCCGCGGAGGATATGCAGTCGTTCCGCGAGCAAGAGTGGGGCGGTACGACCGTCGACGACCTCATGACGCCGATGGTGTTTGACGTCAGCGAGGACACGCCGCTGCAGACGGTGGCGGAGACGATGCTGAAGGGCCGCATTCACCGCGTCCTCGTCACGCACAAGAGCCATCTCGTCGGCATCATCACCGCACTCGACCTGATCCGCGTAATTCGCGACCTGTAGCGGCTGGGAATCGAGAGCCTGGCTCGGCCCCCGATGGTGGGCTGGCGGCTACGCCTCGCTGACCGCCGGGCGGTAGTTGCGACTCACGAGTTTCCACCGCTCGCTCCGGAACCGGGCGTAGGTCACCGCGGCCGGAACGCCCGTTTCGAAGAGCAGGGCGAGGTAGAGCCCGATCATGCCGAGCGGCGTGACGGCCCCCACGTAGGCGGCCGGGAGGGCAAACACGAAGAGGCCCAGCAGCTGCCCGTAGAGCGGCCAGCGCGTGTCGCCGCTGGCCCGGAGCGGCCCCATCGCGCCGTTCATCACCCCCCACAAGACCACAGCCACGCAGGCGGCCCGGATGAGCGCCGCCGCGGTGGGGGCCACGGACCCGTCCTGCACAAACAGATGACTGATCGGGTGCGCGCCCATAAA
>JAAAPH010000464.1 GCA_009908415.1 Bacteroidota bacterium | reverse complement strand
GATCCGCTGTACTGGAACCGCTCGTTCGGCATCCTGGGTAAGACGCTTGCCGCGCTCACGCGCCCCGCGCAGATCGCCGCGCGCTACGAAGAGAGCGAGGACGTGCGCTTCGGGCTGCTCATCCTGCTCACGATGGTGCCCACCGGGCTCGTGTACGTGCTGGCGCGCGAGGAGCTGGAGGCCGCCTTCGCCAACCCGCGCCTCGTGTGCGGCATGCTGCTCGTTACGGGGCTCCTGCTGCTGCTCACCGTGCTGCGCCCGGATCCGAAGGGGCCGCTCACACCGCTGAAGGCGTTCGTGGTCGGCGTCGCACAGTCGGCCGCCATGATTCCCGGCATCTCGCGCTCGGGCTCGACGATCTGCACGGCGCTCTACCAGAACGTGTCGCCAAAGACGGCCGCCGATTTTTCCTTTCTGATGCTCCTGCCCGTCGTCCTCGGCGCCTCGCTCATCGACACGATCGAGATTCTCCAGAACGGGTCGGCGGTGGGCCTCGTGCCGCTCGTCATCGGGACGGTCGTCGCGTATGGGTCGGGCATCGTGGCCATCAAGCTCGTGCTCGACGTCGTCCAACGCGGAAAGCTCCAGTATTTCGCATACTACTGCTTCGCGATCGGCGGGCTGGGACTGGTGTTTATTTAGGGATAGGAAAGGGGGAAGAGGGAAAGGGGCTCGCTGAGAACCTGAGACGCTCCAGCGAATTGGAATGAACTGCGTCTCTTCTCCCCATTCCCGCTTACCCATTCCTCGAAGCCATGCGTTTGACGCCTGACGAAAAGGCCATCCGCCGCGAGATTGAAGACTGGCAACACGGCGACGGCTCCGTGCTCACCCAGACGCTCAACTGGGCCATGCGCCCGGTCGACTGGGCCGTGGACCGCGTCGTGGGGCCCGAGATGATCGATCGCGCCAGCGAAGGGGTTAGCCAGTTTCTATCGGTCATCAACGACGCGTCGGAGTGGACCTACGAGTTCGACGACGTGCTGGCCGCCGCCCGCAAGCGAGGCCTGAACGTCGATCAGGTGAGCGATCTGCGGCACGAGTCCGTGGAAGACCTCGACGCGCTGGCCCGCAGCCGCTTCACGCAGAACGCCGTGCTGGCCGCCATCGAGGGCGGCGGGACGGGGCTCGGCGGCGCGGCGCTCATCGCGGCCGACATTCCGCTGCTGTTCACGATCAACTTCCGCCTCATCCAGCAGATCGGCGCGTGCTACGGCTTTCCGATGCGCGGGCCGCAGTTCCGGCCGCTCGTGCTGTCCATCTTCAACGTGGCGGCCTCCGGCGGGCGCGCGGCGCGCAATGAGGCGCTCCGCGAGGTGAGCGTGGCGGCGGCGGCCTTCGCCAACGACCTCGACTACAAGGGCCGCGTCTCGGGCACCTTCCGCGACCAGAACCGGCACCTGCCGCGCGAGATCGCCAAGAACCTGCTGGGCCGCAAGGTCGGCCAGGCCATCCCGATGGCGGGCGCGGCCGTCGGCGCGAGCGTCAACTACTGGTTCACGAGCGAGACGGCCGAGTCGGCCTACATGCTCTTCCGCGCGCTGTACCTGGACTGGAAAGAGCGTTTGTGAGTGGCGAGTCGTGAATGGCGAGTAGCGGCTGCTTTTCGTAGCTTCCGGGTTCACTTCTTGTCAAATGAACCCATGGGGCACGTCATGGATAACACGGCATCCATCGAAAGCTACCGCGATCTTAAAGTCTGGCAGCGGGGTGTTGATCTCACCGAGCGAATCTATGCGGTAACCCAGCCGTTTCCTGTGGAGGAACGGTTCGGGCTCGTCGCGCAACTTCGCCGGGCGGCCGTCTCCATTCCATCCAACATTGCCGAAGGTTGGGGACGTATGTCGACTGGAGACTTCATTCGTTTCCTGAGCATCGCTCGCGGATCGCTTACTGAGGTCGAGACGCAGGTCATCGTTGCACATCGCCTCGGTTTTATCGATGATCAAACCAGGCGACAAGTGCTGAAAGAGACGACGGTCGAAAGCAAGATGCTCCGCGCCCTGATCCGCTCATTGGAGCGAAAGAGCGAGTAACTGTTCGAGGTTCGCCACTCGCCATTCACCACTCTCACCACCCACGGATCATTTCCTCATGCTCGTAGCCATCGTCGGCCGGCCGAACGTGGGCAAGTCCACGCTCTTCAACCGGCTCACCGGCACCAAGCAGGCCATCGTGCACGACGAGCCCGGCGTGACGCGCGACCGCGTCTACGGCACCGTCGAGTGGAACGGCCGCCGCGTGGACATGGTGGACACGGGCGGCTTCGTGCCCCGCTCCGCCGAGCGCTTCGACGCCGCCGTGCGCGAACAGGTCGACATCGCGATCGAGGACGCCGACGTGATTCTGTTTGTGGTGGACGTGACGACCGGCCTCACCGACCTCGACGACGAGATGGCGCAGAAGCTGCGCGCCGCCGAGACGCCCGTGCTCGTCGTGGCCAACAAGGCGGACAATGAGGAGCGGCGCTGGATGGCGTCCGAGTTCTACCAACTGGGCCTCGGTGAGGTGTACCCCGTGAGCAGCACGAACGGCATTGGCACGGGCGAGCTGCTGGACGCGCTCGTCGAGGAGCTGCCGCCCGAGCCGGACGACGACGGGATCGACGAGCGGACGCGCATCGCCGTCGTGGGCCGGCCGAACGTGGGCAAGTCGTCGCTCATCAACGCCATCCTGGGCCACGAGCGGTCGATCGTGACCGAGGTGAGTGGCACCACGCGCGATGCGGTCCACTCCGAGGTGCGCTTCGAGGGGGAAGAGCTCGTGCTCGTCGACACGGCGGGCCTGCGCAAGCGGGCGAAGGTGAAGGAGAACGTCGAGTTTTACGCCGCGCTCCGCAGCGAACGCGCCATCCGCGAGGGCGACGTGTGCGTGCTCCTGCTCGACGCCACCGTCGGCCTGGAGAACCAGGACATCCGCGTGCTTAAGCAGGCCGAGGAGAAGCAGAAGGGGATGGTCATCGCCGTCAACAAGTGGGATCTCGTGCCGAAAGATTCGACGACGGCGAAGCGCTACGAGGAGTATTTTCAGCAGATGCTGGAGACGCTCGACCACGTGCCCATCGTGTTCGTCTCGGCCGTCACGCGGCAGCGCGTGTACCGCCTGCTCGACGTGGCGCTGAAGGTGGCCAAGGAGCGGCGGAAGCGCATCGACACGAGCACGCTGAACGACGTGGTGCAGCAGGCCGTGGCGGCGCACCATCCGCCCACCTGGCGCGGCAACTACGTCGAGATCAAGTACGCCACCCAGGTCGAGACCGAGCCGCCCGTGTTCGTCTTCTTCTGCAACCACCCGCAGGGCGTGAAGACGTCGTACAAGCGGTATCTGGAGAACAAGCTGCGCGACGCGTTCGGCTTTGAGGGCGTGCCGCTCGTGCTTAAGTTTAAAGAGAAGTGAGTTGTGAAGGATGCGTCGTAAAGCGGGGACGACAGTCCCCACGATTCGCGTACATGCCAACCCCCCTGGACATCCCGTCCATTGACGGATGCGGTCTCTCGAAAGCGACAAGGCGAAGCAGATGGGCCGTACCGTGCGGGCGTACGGCGTGCACGTGTTCACCGCGTCCGGCGTCGTATTCGCCTTCCTCGCGACGGCCGAGCTCTTCGCCGAGGCGCCCGACCCGCGGTGGGTATTCGCGTGGCTCGCCGTCGCCGGCTTCATCGATGCGGCGGACGGGCCGCTCGCCCGGCTGTGGGATGTGAAGACGCACGCGGCGCGCATCGGCGGCGGCGTCATCGACGGGATCGTCGACTACCTCACGTTCACGTTCATCCCGCTGCTGCTCATCTGGCGGATGGGCTGGCTGCCCGATCCCGCCGCGCTGTGGATCGTGCCGGCGATGGGGGCGAGCCTGTTCGGGTTCGCCAACACCCGCGCCAAACAAAAAGACGCCGGGTTCTTTCTGGGCTTCCCGTCGTACTGGAACATCGTGGCGTACTACGTGGGCATCCTCGTCGCGCAATTCGGGTTTGCGGGCGCCGTGTTTTCGGCGGCGTCCGTCGTGCTGTTCACGGTGCTGACCGTGCTGCCCGTCCGGTTCATCTACCCCAATCAGGTCGCGTCGCCGTGGCGCCGGCCCATCATATGGGGCGGCATTGCCTGGGTGGCGCTGCTGCTCGCCCTGCTGCCCACGTATCCGACCGTCCCGCTCGGTTGGCTGGTGCTGTCGTTCGTCTACCCGGCGTTTTACTTCGCCCTCTCGGGGTACTTGGATGTGACAATGCGGCGTGAAGAGCCGGTGGCGTAAGGCTCCGCACGACGGGGAAGCACGCTACGCACGGCTGTGCTCAAGGCCCAGGAAGAACGTCACGGGTTGGGTCAAACACGCCGAGGCCGGCCGCCTGCGTGGCCTCCGCAAGTTCGCGGTCGGAGGTGATAAGCGCGATGAGTTCGTCGTCGAAAGCGGGCAAGGCATCTACCCAGAGCGCGGCGGCGAGGTGAAGGGTATCCGCGCCGCGCAGCCTGTACTGCACCAGCAACTGACGTGCACGGTCGATGGTCGGATCGAGAGGGACGATCGCAAACCTTTCGTAATCTGTTTGAGCGGATGCCATGCTCGTGCGCATGGCGCCGGTTTCGAGCTCCCCCGCTCGCTCCTTGCGGGCGAGGGTGGCTAACACTTCGATGAGTCCGAGTGGTGAGGCGAAAAGAAGGGGGCCTTCAGCAACCCAGTGCCGAATCCGCCGGCTGCCCGTTTCGACAACATACCGCTTGATCCACGCGCTGGCATCGAGATAAAAAATCATCGGCGCCGGTCGCGGATGAGCAGTTCAGACGTTGGGATGCCTTCTGCCTCCACGGGCTCGATGTCGGGATATCGCTGATTCTGTGGCGTCGACCGGAGTCGATCCACGGCTTGCACAACCTGTGCCACAGCCGGAGACGGTACATCGCGCGATGTTGCAGCCTCAAGGAGGAGAGCGTGGACAAGGTCTTCGATCGAACGCCCTTCCCGATCCGCACGCTCGCGGAGGCGACGCATCATCGTCGCATCGAGATTTGAGATGTGAAGCTCGGCCATAGCTGCTTCCATCCGTGTGTAGGTTGTTGTGTGGAGTACACGGTTCATCTGCCACCGTGGTTTCAAGATCGCGCGGCCATCGCGGCAGCGCTTGACGCCATCGCTGCGCATGGCGACATTGTATTTCAGTTCCTTCCACACACTATTCGCACACGCCCTATGCCCGCCCTCCATTGGATCGGTAAAGAGGCCGTCGTCAATCATCATCAGGAGGTGCCGTTTCATCTGCTGCGTGAGGACAAGTCCCGTGCCGTTGGTGATCCGGAGGCCGAGAACCTGCTGATCCAGGGCGATAACCTGCTGGCCCTGAAGGCCCTGCTTCCGCATTATGCCGGACAGGTCAAGTGCATCTACATCGACCCGCCGTACAACACGGGCAACGAGGGATGGGCGTACAACGACAACGTCAACAGCCCCGAGATGCGGCGCTGGCTCGGCGAAACGGTGGGCAAAGAGGCCGAGGACCTTTCGCGCCACGACAAGTGGCTCTGCATGATGTACCCGCGCGTCACGCTTCTCCACGAACTCCTCGCCGAAGACGGCTCATTCTGGATGAGCATCGACGACAATGAGGTGCACCACGCTCGCGCCCTGCTCGATGCGGTGTTCGGGCGGAAGAATTTTGTGGCCAGTGTGATCTGGCAGAAGGTTTACTCGCCCAAAAACTCAGCAAACTACTTTTCTGAAGACCACGATTACATTCTCGTCTACGCAAAAGACAAAGAGAATTGGGACCGCAATCTGCTTCCCCGTACACAAGAGCAAGACTCCGCTTACATCAATCCCGACAATGATCCACGAGGTCCGTGGAAGCCGTCGGATCTCTCAGCGCGTAATCCCTACAAACATGGGACGTACTCAATTACGACTCCATCCGGACGGGTCATCGAAGGCCCTCCAAAGGGAGCTTACTGGCGCGTTTCGAAAGAGAAGCTATTGAGAATGGATGAGGATAACCGAATCTGGTGGGGGGAAGATGGAAGTAATGTTCCAGCGATAAAGCGTTTTCTCTCCGAGGTTCAAGATGGGCTTGTTCCACAGACCCTCTGGACCTACGACGAAGTTGGCCACACGCAGGAATCCAAGAAAGAGCTCGTCGAGATCTGCGACTTTGAGAGCTCCGACGACGTATTCGTGACGCCCAAACCCACACGCCTCATTGAGCGCATCTTGGAGATTGCGACTGATCCCGGCGATCTCGTGCTCGACAGCTTCGCGGGCACGGCCACCACGGGCCACGCCGTGCTCAAGAAAAACGCCCAGGACAGCGGCAATCGGCGATTCATCCTCGTCGAGCTGGACGGGGAGGTGGCGCAGGACGTGGCCTTTCAGCGCCTGAAGCGCGCCGTCGAGGGCTATCCTTACCAAGGCACCGAGCGCACGACGCTCATGGAGGAGAAGATCACGGTACGGACGTTGAAGAAGGGCGACCAGATCTACGCCGAGAGCGAGCAAATCAAACAGCGGCACGCCGACGAATTCGACAAAATCCGTCGCGAGACGGACGACGGCGTGTTTCGGCTCTATGGCGAAACTAAGATTGAGGACCGCAAAGAAGGGCTCGGCACTGGATTTCGTTATCTCACACTCGGCCCCGCCGTGAAGACGACAGACGTGTCGGTGGGCGAGGCGATTACGTACGATGACTTGGCCCGGCACCTACATTATGCCGAGACGGGCCGCCCGCTGTCGGACGACGTCACGGTATGCCCGCCGCTCGTCAGTACCGAAAACGGCACGGCGCTCTACTTGCTCTACGGGGCTCCGTCCGGCGACGGTCAGGCCAAAGCCAGCAACGTCCTCACGCGCGAAATGCTCGACGCGCTTCCCGAGCCGAACGGCGGAGATATCAGCACGCGTATTATCTACGGCGAGGCCTGCCGCCTCAGCGAGGACGACCTTAACGAGCGCGGCATCATCTTCCGCCAAATCCCATACGACGTGCGCACGGCGTAGCATCAACACCCTCTACCAACCCTGGTTCGGCTCCCGGGTTAACACCGATCGTCTACGTTTCTCTCCTTCGAATTGCAGTACTGCATGTTTCAACTCAAGGACTATCAACAGCGCTCGCTCGACGCGCTCCAGCAGTATTTCCGCCTCGCAAACGACCTGAATGACGCTGACACGGCGTTCTACAAAATCACGGGGAAGACGATGGGGCGGCGCATCCCATACAATCCGGTTCCCGGACTCGAAGGATTGCCATACATCTGCGTCCGTATTCCCACCGGCGGCGGAAAGACATACGTCGCGGCGCATGCGGTTGGGATCGCTACAAAAGACCTGCTCGGCGCCGACCAGTCGGTCGTCCTTTGGCTGGTACCCACGACGACGATTCTGGAGCAGACGCTGGACGCGCTCAAAAATCCGAAGCATCCGTACCGCCGGGCCCTTGAGCAGGAAGCGCCGGGTGGGGTCCGTGTGATGAGCGTGGAGGAGGCACTGGAGGTTAACCGTGCCACCCTCGACACGAAAACAACCGTGATTGTCTCGACCATGCAGGCCTTCCGGGTTGACGATACGGAGGGGCGCAAGGTGTACGAGGATTCCGGAGCCTTGATAGACCACTTCGAGAACCTCGATCCCGGCCTCAAAGACGCGCTGGAATGCTTCGAAAACGGCCAGCCGAAGCGATCGTTGGCGAATGTGCTCGCGCTACGCCGTCCCATCGTCATGGTTGACGAAGCCCATCACGCCCGGACGGATCTCTCCTTCGAAACGCTCGCACGGTTTCGGCCTTCTTCCATCGTCGAGTTTACCGCCACGCCGCACCGCGACGAGGACCGGCGCAGCAACGTGCTCGTGAGCGTTTCGGCGGCAGAGTTGAAGACGGAGGAGATGATCAAGCTTCCCATTGACTTGACGGTGTACCAGCCATGGAAAGAGCTTCTGGAATTGGCCGACAACCAGTTGGCCACGTTGGATCAAGCAGCGCAGGAAGAACGCAAAGCCACTGATGAATACATCCGGCCCATCATGCTCATCAAGGCCGAGGCGGCGTACAGTGATGACTCTGTCACGGTCGACACGGTCGAGAAAGCGCTGAAGCACGACCTGAACGTGCCTGATGAACAAATCGCTGTTGCCACGGGCGCATCCGACGATTTGGAGGGGGTGGACATCTCAGACCGAGCCTGCCCCATTCGCTACGTCATCACGATTCAAAAGCTTGGCGAAGGGTGGGACTGTCCTTTTGCTTACGTACTGTGTTCTGTTGCTGCGATGCGGTCCAATCGGGCTGTTGAGCAAATGGTGGGCCGTGTGCTTCGTATGCCAAACGTCAAGCGGAAGGAGCATGGGGCGCTGAACAAAGCGTATGCCTTTGCAGCCGACGATGCGTTTGCCGAGGCGCTGGATGCCGTCCGAGATGTACTTGTCGAGAATGGATTCGAGCGGTTG
>JAAAPH010000536.1 GCA_009908415.1 Bacteroidota bacterium | reverse complement strand
CACATTGTAGGTGCCGTCGATCCCAACCCGACTCGTCACGATGCCGCCGGCATACGAGGTCGGGTTGAACACGCGCCGCCGTAGCCGCATCACGCCGAAGTTCTCGGAGGGCACGCCGAGGCGATCGTTCCTGGCGGTCTGCATGTCGATCAGGCCCACGTCCCAGTCGCCGACGCGGCCCACGAGCCGGGCGCCGCCCCAGATGCGCACGGGCTCCCCATCGACCTGCTCGTTATTGACGAGTCCGATGCGGCGGCTGTTGAAGAGCCGGTCCTCGCCTCCGGTATTGAACGCGAACGTGCTGGCGCGCTCCTGGAAGAAGCGGCGCTTCTCCGGAAAGAAGAGCGAGAAGCGCGTCAGGTTGACCCGTTGCGGGTCGGCCTCGACCTGCGCGAAGTCGGTGTTCGCCGTGAGGTCGAGCGTGAGATTACTCGTCACGTTGTACCGGAGGTCGCCGCCGATCTCGCGCGTCAGGTCGCGCTGCTGCCGGAAGCCCGTCCCCGCCGCGTTGAGCTGGGAGGCCTGCTCCATCCCGCCGAGCGCGTACGGCGTGAGGTAGATGGGCCGGGCGGCGTCCACGCCCTGCAGCGTCACATCCTGGGCCTGCGAGGGCTTCGCGAAGCCCAGCTGCCAGTCCGGCGGGATGGCCGGATAAATGTATCGTTCGTTCGACTGAGCCCGGAAGCGATACGTGATGAGCCCCATCGTGACCTCGTCGCCCTCCGCCTGAAAGCCGAGGCTGGATAGCGGAATCCGCATCTCGGCGAACCACCCGTTGTTGTTCTGCGTGGCGGCCGACGTCCAGAACGTGTCCCAGCTCTGGTTGACGGTGTCCCCGAAACCGCCCTGGGCATCGTTCGACACGGCCATGTCGAAGCGCACCCCGGCCGGGGTGGTGAAAAACCAGAGCGCGTTCTGATGACCGTTGAACGGGTCGATGATGATGGCGAACGTGTCGTCGCCGCTGTAGCGATCGCGATAGAGCGAGTTGGTCCGGATGCCCTCCGGGTTCGCATCGTAGAGCCGTCCGGAGACGTACAGGTACTCGTCATCGTACGCCGCGCGCACCTCGGTGCGCTGCGATACGCCACCGCGGTACGTGGGCTGGTACATCGTCATCGGGAACGGCTCGACGCGCTGCCAGGCCGGCTCGTTGATCACCCCGTCGATGGTTATGGCGGAGCCATCGACGCGGGATAGCGAAACGGGGTCCTGAGCAGCCGCCGTGACGGGCAGCCCGCAGATGACGACGAAAAAGAAGAGTCCGCGCAGGAGGCGACGCATGTACGGCAAACGTTTGATCAAGCAATAGCGGGATCGCCTGAATCTATGTGTACGCCGGTGCAGAGGCAACCGGGCTCCGGGAAGCCCGCGTCAAAACGGCTCGCCCCAGTCGAAGTCGTCGAGGTCGTCCCAGCCGGCCGCGTTCTTGTCGGAGGGCGCCTCTTCGCCGGTCCGGTAGTCCGTGGCCGCCTCGATGGCCTCGACGACGCCGTCGCGGAGGGCCGGTACGCGTTGCTTGGCGGTGCGCAGCTCCTCCAGCATCCAGGCGTTGCGGCCGTCGGGACCAGCGTCGCGATCCATCGCCCGGTTCACGCGCCGGTGCAGCATGCGAATGATGACTTCGATGTTGCTCTGCTCCCCCCCTTTGCCCACCGCCGGCACGAGGTCGCTGGCGCTGCCGTCGATGCCGAGCGCATGGAGCACGGTGCCCGCCGCGCGCTTCACTTCGTTGTTCAGGATGTTCCGGTACGCCTGCCGCTCCAGGTCGGGCCGGTTCGCCGGCGAGGGCACGTCGCCCGCCCCGATGGGCTGGTTCATCTGCAGGATCTGCCGCTTGAGCGCATCAGCATCGGGCACGTTGAGCCCCTTCGCTTTCAGGTCGGACAGAATCTCGTCCATCTGCTCCAGGCGCTCTTTCGCTTCCTCCGCATCGGCGCCGCTCACGGGCAGGTACGTATCGATGTCGACGCCCTCGATCGTCTCGCTCGTCACCTCCGGCGGATCGCTCGGCTCGCGCCGCCCGCCAGCGGCGGTCTTCTCTCCCCTACTCTCCCTTCCCTCTTCCCCGTCCTCCCACGCGTCGATGTCCGCGAGAATGGACGCTTCGTCGACCTCGTGCTTGAAGTAGTCCCACCGCTCGGCCTGATTGAGGCCGGCGTGCGTGACCACGTGCGCGATGTTGTCGACCTCCGTCCCGTCGGGCAGCGCGCGGATGGCGCGCCCAACGAACTGGGCGTACGGCGCCGTCGAGCGGAACGGGCGAAAGATGGCGGCGATGCTGATGGTGGGGTTGTCATACCCTTCGCCGAGGATGCCGACGTGCACGATGGCGTCGAGGTGACCGCGGTCGAAGTCGCGGATGCGGCGCTCGCGCTCGTCCATCGTCATGCCGTCGCTGGCGACGAACGCGGCGTCGAGCCCGCGGCTGCGGTAGAGGGCGGCGACCTGCTCGGCGTGGCGGATCGAGCACGCAGCCGCGATGATCTGGTGCCGCTCGGTGCCGCGGCGCCGCTTCTCCTGCAAGATGGCCACGCTGCGGTCGACGATCGTTTCGTTGCACACGGGCGAGAGCGCGACGCCGCGTGAGAACCACGTCTCCTCGCGCAGGTCCATCACCTCCTCGCGCGTGTACTCCGCCGTCTCGCCGTTAAGGGTGAACGTCATCTGTGTCGCCACAGCGTCGACGCGCATCAGGTTCTTCACGTAGCCGGCGGCGATGGCATCGGCCAGGCGGTAGCTGTAGACGAGCTCGGCGCGGATCGACTGCCCGTCGCCGCGGAAGGGCGTGGCGGTGAGATAGATGTTCTTCGCGTCGGGAAAGGCGTCGTTGATGTTTTGCCACGAATCGGCGGGCGCGTGGTGCGCCTCGTCGACGATGATGAGATCGAAGAAATCGCGCGGGAAGAGCGACAGCCAGCCCTGCATCTGTTGCACGTTGGTGACCACGATGTCGGCGCGCAGGCAGTCTTCTTCGTTGGCGCGGCCCCGCTCCAGCGTGACGACCTGCGGCAGCGGGGCGCCCTGCGGCAGAACATCGGCGAACTGATAGAAGGTGTTCGGCCCAGCGAGCGTCCCCGTGGCCAGTCCGTCCTTAATCGTGAGGTTCGGCGCGACGACGAGTACGCGGCCGGTGGCGATGCCGAATGGCGCGCATGCGATGAGGCCCGACTTCCCACAGCCCGTCGGCAGCACGGCGATGGCGGGCAGGTTCGTCGCGCGGTCGGCGGCGAAGTAGTCACGGAGCGCCACGTAGCCCTCGGCCTGCGGCGTGCGCAGCCGCTCATTGCCGATGATGTTGACGTCCGTGTCCTGCCAGTACCGGCGGATTTCGTCGGCGCGGCGCGTGCGGAGGTGCTCCATCCGCTCGGTGCGCGCGGTTGGCCCGTCGCTCTTTGCGAGATTGCACGCGTGGCAGAGCGGCTTCAGGTTGAAGGCCACGTGCTCGCCGCCCGCGCTGAAGGGCACGCGGTGGTCGAGGTGCTGGAGGAGCTTCTCCCCATCGATTTCGCGGCCGCACTCGGCGCACCGTTGGCCGGCGAAGTACGCGACGCGGCGACGCACGGCTTCGGGGATATGGCGGCTGCGAGACATAGCACTTCAGCACGAATGAGGGAAGCGGCGCGGCGGGCTCTGGTCTTCTGAAACCGACGAACGGGGCGCCTGCTCCGGCGCCTGCGCGTTATGGATGACGCACAGACGGTGTCATGCAAGTACGTCTTTGCTGACTGGTTGCTTGGAGGTGCTCATGCGCACGACACTCATCGCCTGCTTCGTTGGCCTCCTCACTGCCTTTCCGCTCTCGGCGCAACCGCTCGCCGATACGCTCATCACCTGGCGCGGCTATGCGCGGACGGCGGAGGCGCGTGTGCACCTCTATCCCGGCCCGCCCGACGAAGAAACGCGCACGCGGACCATCCTGGTGCGGGAGCTGGCGGCCAACCGCGGGCCGTCCACGCTCAGCGACGTGCGATACCTCGCCGAACACGTCGGCCGGCAGTTCGGCATCGATCCGGCGCAGGCCACGTGGGTCTTCCACTGGGGCGCCTTCTCGTTCGACGGCGCGACGCCCGGCAGCGACAAGGAGGTGTTTCTGCGCGCGACGTTTCGCCGCACCTCGACGAACCGGCTCAGCACGCCGTACTGGAAGGTAATTGATCGCAACACGGTCCGCGAGTTGACGGACCGTCGGTTCCGGTAGCCTCACGTTGCCCGCTTCTGCTGGGCCGCACAGTGTGGCCCCGTCTAAACGTACGACGTCCCCGCATGCCGAAGCATCCGGGGACGTGTACCACCACTCATCAGAGATAGGAAGCCAAGCCTTTCCGGCACCAGAACCGGGGCTTGGTTTATCTGCACTTGTACAACGAACGCGCCCGGAAAATTGTTATAAGGCGGTTGGGTACGCCCTCCGCAGTTACATAATTCCAACATTCTGACACGGCGCGTCCGTTATGTGTCCGCGCTGTGCGCGGGACCCGGCGTAAGCGCCCCCGCGGATGACCTCCGGCCCCTCGCCTCCGTTAGGGCGCTAGGCGTTCGCGGGTCCAATCGCTTCCGAGGTACCGGTAGCGAATGCGATCGTGTAACCGGTTGGGACGCCCCTGCCAAAACTCTATGCGTTGCGGCTTCAGCCGGAAGCCGCCCCAGTGCGGGGGACGGGGTACGTCGTCCTCCCCTTCGTACTCGGTCTTCACGGCCTCCATCCGGTGCTCCAGTTCCTCGCGCCCATCAACGACCTGGCTCTGGGGGGAGGTCCAGGCGCCCAGCTGGCTGCCGCGCGGGCGGCTCCGGAAGTAGGCATCCGACTCCTCGTCCGGCATCCGATGTGCTGTGCCCTCGATGCGGACCTGCCGCTCAATCGGCTTCCACAAGAAGGTGAGCGCGGCTTGGGGATTCTGACCGAGCTCGCGCCCTTTCTGGCTCCGGTAGTTGGTGTAGAACGCGAACCCGCGCTCGTCGACGCCCTTGAGCAGCACGATCCGAGCAGAGGGCTGCCCGTCCGGGGTGGCGGTGGATAGCGTCATCGCATTGGGTTCGTCGAGGTCGGCCTCCAGCGCCTCCTCGAACCACTGTTGAAACTGCACGATGGGATCGTCTTCTACGTCGTCCATGCGCAGTTCGCGCCGCGAGTACTCTTGGCGGAGTTCAGCAATGCTCATGGGGGTAGCGGTGCGTCCTGAATGGTGGCTTCTCATGTTTTGGCTTTCTGGAAAGCGTGTCCTCGAACTGGATCCTCGGGGCGGCCGTTTCTCAGGGCGCTCTTCTATTTCAAGCTCTGCACATCTGCCGGCTGGCTCGCCTCGTCCGCCCACTTTATCGCCAGATTTCCATGCGGAGCCCTTTTTCGTTTCGAGGCGGCTCGTCCGCAGGCAGGCGCTGCGCCGTCCCCTGATGCAGTCGCCAGGCGGTCCAGCAGGTGGCATGCGCGTCGAGGATGTCGTCGCGCGATACGTGGGCGCTGGCGTGGGCGGCCAGGGCGTCCTCCACAGCCGCAAATCCGTGTGCACGGAGGAGGTCCCGGCGCGCGGCCCGCCCTGCGGGGTCGTGCTTGCTGTGAGGCAGGGGTGTCCCGCCGCTCATCGCGAAAAAGGCGAGCTCCGGATGCACCTCGCGGACGCGCTCCTGCCGCGCCGGCGTCATGCATGCATCGACGGCACGCAGCTTGGGAAAGAGGTGGAAGGTCTGCTTGGAGATGCCGACGCCGTCAGGGCTCTGGCGCCGGTTCGCTGCGAGCGCCTCGGGGTAGGATGCGTGCACCAGTGCGGCCTGCGCCGGTGGCGAAAAGACGCTGCTGGATCGCGCTCCCCCGAGCAGTTGCCGTGCCTGCCGGTCGCATGCGCGCCCGCCCTTCCGGGGCGCATCTGGCAGTCCGATGATCATGTCAACCCCGATCCACAACGGGGCCTCGGGCAGATCGAGCAGGTCTTCAAACGACCCCTCGGTGCGGCATCGCACGATCCCCGAGCGCACGTTGCGCAACACCACGAACCACCCGGCACGGCAGCCATCGGCGCCCGCCACCCAACCTGCACTGCCTTCTTCGCTCATCGCCATCATCCTCGCTATTCGGTCGTGTCCTCAGCCTCCGGGTCTGCCGGCTGTCCCACTCTCTAATTCGACGTTGCGTTCGCTGCCCGTCTTCGCCTATCTTGCCGCTGTATGTCTCTTCCTTCACCGGCCCGTTGACCATGCCTCGCCCCGAAACACTGCTCGCGCACGCGGGCTGCTCCCCCGACCCTGCCACGGGGGCCGTCGTCGCACCGCCCTACCTGACTACGACCTTCGAACGCGCCGAAGACGGTTCCTATCCGCACGGCTATCAGTACGGGCGCACCGGGAACCCCACCCGCGAGCAGTTCGAAGAGACCCTCAACGCGTTCGAAGGCGGCGCCGGCTGCGTGGGGTTCGCCTCCGGTATGGCCGCCGCCATGACGGTGCTGCAGGCGCTGCCCGCCGGGAAGCACCTTCTCCTGCCGGAGGACGTCTACTACGGAGTTCAGCGGCTGATCGAGGAAGCGTTCGACGACCGCTTTTCGGTATCGCCTGTTGACATGACCGACCTCGACGCGCTGGAAGCGGCCTTCCGCGCGGAGACCCTGCTCGTCTGGACCGAGACGCCGTCCAACCCGATGCTGCACATTACAGACCTCCAGGCTGTGGCCGACCTGACCCACGCCCATGACGCCCTTCTTCTGGTCGATGGCACGTGGACGACGCCATTGCTGCAGCGCCCGCTCGACCTCGGGGCCGACCTGGTGCTGCACTCGGTCACGAAGTACCTGGCCGGCCACTCCGACGTGCTCGGTGGAGCCGTGGTGGCCGCCGAGCAGAGCGGATTGTTCGACCACGTGCGCTCGATTCAGGAGACGGGGGGCGCCGTGATGGACCCCTTCTCCGCCTGGCTGGCGCTGCGGGGCATGCGTTCGCTGGCGCCGCGGCTGCGCGTGCAATGCGCCTCCGCGCGGCAGATTGCCACGTTCCTTGACGAGCACGACCGGGTGGAGACGGTGCATCACCCGTCGTTGCCGCACCATCCCGGTCACGACATCGCCGCGCGCCAAATGGACGACTTCGGTGGCATGCTGTCCTTCGAGGTGCAGGGCGCGCACGATGCGGCCATGGAGGTCGCCGCGCGCGTGGAGGTGTTTCGCCGGGCAACGAGCCTCGGCGGCACGGAGAGCCTCATTGAGCACCGCGCATCCATCGAGCCTGAAGGATCCGCCACACCAGAAGGCCTGCTGCGCCTGTCCATCGGCCTGGAGCACGTCGACGATTTGATCGCCGACCTCAGCCAAGCCCTTGGGTGAATTTTGATCTGCAGTTTGCGATTCGGCGGACGGCGCATTCGATTGAGGATGCCTCCTCCTTCGCCGCCCCGCACGGTCCCGATTCCTCTCACCACTCGACAATCGATCCGCGCCCATCGATGAAGCTTCCCTTCTTCCTCGCGCGTCGTTTCGTGGCAGGCGAGTCCCTTGCGGAGTCGCTTCCCACCATTGAGGCCCTCCGCAAGGATCACCTCTTCGTTGCGCTCGACAAACTCGGCGAGCACGTGCACGATCGCGCCATCGCCGAAGCGGCGCGTGACAGCTACATCGACCTGATCCAGACGCTGGCCGAACGGTTCCCCGAGGGAAAACCGGCCGTGCGCATTTCGATTAAGCTGTCGATGATGGGACAGATGATCGACCACGATTTCTGCCTCGACAACCTCCACCCCCTCCTGAGCGCGGCCGCCGAGCACGACATCTTCGTACGACTCGACATGGAGGGCAGCGACCTCACCGACTCGACGCTGTCCATCTTCGAGGCCGTGTACCCGGACTATCCGGATCACGTGGGGATTGTGCTGCAGGCCATGCTCAAGCGCACGGCGGACGATATCGAGCGCATGTGCGACCTGAACGCGAGCGTCCGTCTCTGCAAGGGGGCGTACAACGAGCCGCCGGCACTCGCCTACCAAGACATGGATACCATCCGCGCGCGCTTCATCGACTACATGAAGCAGCTCATTCGTGAGGGGCACTACCCCGGCATCGCCACGCACGACGATCAAATCATCGACGCGACAAAGCAGTTCGTGACCCAGCACGGGGTGGCCCGGGACGCCTTCGAGTTTCAGATGCTCTACGGCGTGCGCCCGGAGACGCAGCGCGAGATGGTAGACGACGGATACAACATGCTGGTGTACGTCCCGTACGGCACCGAATGGTTCCCGTACTTCTCCCGCCGCCTCCGGGAACGGAAGGAAAACGTGTGGTTCCTCCTGAAGAATTTCTTCAGGCGGTGAGCGGCGAGGCGCACAAAGCGAGTCACCGTCTCTGCGCTCAACGCCCCATTCCCCTGCGCCCTACCGCACGCGAATCCGCTCGCCCGCGCGCAGGCCGCCCGAACTCATGTTGTTGAGGCTGCGAAGGCGCTGCAC
>JAAAPH010000303.1 GCA_009908415.1 Bacteroidota bacterium | reverse complement strand
CAGGCCTGTGCCTCATCGAACGGCGGATCCGTCCGTCAAGTGCCTGAAAACGGGTATGAGCAGACCCAAAACTACCAATTTCAGGCCCAGGTCCACGCCGACTCGCTAGGCCGGTGTCAGCGGATCGTCGTCCGCGTGGAAGCGCAGAGCAAGCTGTACACCCGAGGGAAACCTCCATCGCGCTTGCAGCTCATCGACGAGGATTGCTTCAGTCCGGTGCGTTTCGAGAGCGCGCGTTACCTTTCCGATCGGGGCAACGTCGTTCAGCTCTCCGGGACCGAGGTGGACAACTTCCTGGCCCGCAATTCACGGCTGGAGGATGAACTCATCGGGTGGTTGTGGCGTGAGGGCATCATCTGATGCGGTGACGCACTGTTGCGCGGGGAGGGGTGTTCTACTCGCCTCATATCAACGCGTTGGGCGTCACGCCGAGCGGGAAGGAGCCGCTCGACAGGAGAAACGAAGAGCCGTCGATCTTTTGGCATGCGAGGGCCGTTTCCGTTGCGGTACCCAATGGGCGTCTGCTTGGGCTTATGCCCGCTCAGGCAGGCGCCTCGAACCTGCGGACAAAGCTCTGTAGCTGGCATCAGACCCTCTCGGACCCCGACGCGTGGCTCGTGGTGGTCACCAACTGCTTTTCGATAAGAGTCGACGCGACGCGGCCGGACAGGAGGCACGGCCACACGCCGCCTCCGAAAACGCCTTGCCCGGCCAGCACGAGCCCCTTGGGGCCGCCGGTCGGCGAGAACCGGTTCCCGATGCTTTGCGCCGGCGTTTGGGCCGGCCCGTAGAACCCCCCGTCGATCGCATTCAGGTGATGCCGGTACGCCAGGGGGGTTGACAGTTCGCAGACCTCAACGTCCGTAGCGAGTTCAGGGTGCCGACTCGCCAGGGCCTCTCGAATGCGATCCCTGAGCGTCGCCATCTGCTCGTCGTACGCGGCGCCGCGGTCCGATGGGCGGACGTTCTCCCACTGCGCGAACGGGGCCCAGGGGGCGGCCGTGACGACCTCAACACTCGTTGAGCCTTTGGGCGCCATCGACCCCGTGGGATCCTTGAGCGAGTTCGGTGAGATAAAGAAAAACATCTCGTCGGGAATCGCCCCGTTCAGGGCCGGCTCGTAGATCGAGTCGATGTCCCAGCTCGGGTAGTCCCAGACGTTGTGCGCGCCCCAGCCGTCGGCGCGGAGGTCGCGGGCGAGGCCCAGGAAGAGACTGCATCCCGACAGAGACGATTCAATCGCAGGCAATCGCTGGGCGATCTTTGTCGGCACGTGTTCGCGGTCGAGCATCGTGCCGTAAATGTGGCGCGGGTCCACCGCCCCCACCACGCCGTCGACCGGCCACCGTCTCCCGTCTTCGGCCTCCACGGCCTCGACGCCTCCGCTGGACGCAACGATTCGTGCGATCGGGGTGGACGTGTGGAACACAGCCCCGTGTGCCGTCGCCGCGTCGACCAGGGCATCGCGCAGGGCGCCCGAGCCGCCCTTTGGAAACCAAGCCCCCGATGAATAGTGCGCCAGCATGCCCAGTCCCAGCCAGGCCGGCGCTCGGGACGGGGGGAGCCCATAATCGCCACACTGGGCGGCGAAGACAGCTTTGAGCCGGTGGTCTCTGCACGCCCAGTCCAGGTAGTCGGCAAAGGTTGCGTTTTTCCAGCGCACCAGAGGAAGGGCGCGGAGCGCACGGACAGATCTGCCGAAGCCAGGGCGCGTCGCGGATTGAAGCGCCTGCGCTGCCATGATGCGCTTCACGGCGCGCACGACCCGATCGACGCCGCGCACGTCATGCGGAAAGGCCGCGGCGAGGCGCTCTCGGTAGCGCTCTAGATCCGAGCACATCGCAATCTCAAAATCCGGAAACCGAAACACGTCGAAGTCATCGTCCATCTTTGCAAAAAGACGATGCGGATCGATGCCCAGTTGCATGAGCTCCTGCCCAAAGTACTGATCGGGCTCAAGCTGGCCCAGGTAGTGCACACCCGGATCGAATGCGTATCCCGCACGCGTAAAGGGCGCCAGCAGGCCGCCCAGCCACTCGTTGCGCTCGAATCCGAGGACGTCGACCCCCTTTTGGGCCAGGTGGGCCGCAGCGCTGAGCCCGCCCGCACCCGTGCCGATGATGGCGACTTTGGTACTCATGGTCATGCCTTCCCTGGTGAAGCTGATCGGTTACGCGGCGGCGAGCCGGCCGCCGCGTGTACCCAAAGCTTGGCGTAAAGGGGGCATGGCGCCCAGAGAAAAGGGCGGAACGCGGTGTGGGGAGAAGCCGGACCGTCAAGCCAGAAATCCCCGGATGCATGGGCGCAGTGCGTTGGAGAGGCCCTGACGGTTCCGGGGCGCAAACGAAGCGGCCTGCTCACCACCTGGGCTCCCCGAACGAGCCTACCGAACAAGCGAACCAAAAAGCGGGCGTCGCAGGTCCCTCAGACACAAAAAGAGGAGCGGCCCTGCTCTTCGAAACAATCCGATGACGGCCGGTCACGGTTGCGAGACAAACACCATGCAACCCCTTCCGGGCCGTTATCGAAAGAACTCGGTAGCAAGGTCAAGGGCAGGTCGTGCGCAAGCGCACGGTGATGGGCGAGAGCGCACACCTGTCATCCCCACTATTGCCATTTTGGGCACTGGGTGGGGGCTGCATGGGGCGGCATGCGGATTGCGCCGCTTCCAGACATCGCAGAAAAGGTTTGCGCATTCGCGTCCTCACCTTCCCCCACCAACCCACTGACTCCCATGCTCCACACCCATCTTCGCGTCGCGCTGCGCTATCTGCGGCGCCACGCGTATTACGCCGGCCTGAACGTCACCGGCCTCGCCGTGGGGATGGCCTGCGTCGTGCTCATCGCGCTCTACATCCGCCACGAACTCAGCTACGACCGCTTCCACGACCACGCGGACCGCATCGTGCGCATGGCGGTGGACATCGTGGTGGAGGGCGAGGCACGCAAGAACGTGATGACGCCGGGCGTATTGGCTCCGACCCTGGTGGCAGATCTGCCGGAGGTCGAGCACGCGGTGCGCCTCATGAGCGCGCGTCCCGTCTTCCGCGTGGGCGAGGTGCAGGCACAGGAGCCGGACATCGCGTACGCCGACCCGCCGGTGTTCGAGGTCTTCGACGGCTTCCGGCTCCTGCGCGGCGACCCGGTGACCGTGCTCGACGCGCCGGGCAGCCTTGTGCTCTCCAAGGCGCTGGCCGCCAAGTACTTCGGCACGGCCGACCCCATCGGGCAGTCGGTGCAGAGTGGCGACAAGACGCTCACCGTCACGGGCGTGATGGCCGAGGTGCCGTCGAACTCGCACATCATGGCCAACGGGGTCGTCGCGCTCTCTACGTTCGAGGATCCGGGCTGGTGGTACACGAACTGGCACTCGGTCAACTTCGCGACGTACGTGCTGCTGCGCGAGGGGGCCCGCGTCGAGGCGTTTCGCGACAAGCTGCCCGCGTTCATCGAAGCACGCGCCGGCGACGAGATCGCGGCCATGGACCAGCCGATCGTCCTGCATGCCGAGCGCCTTCCCGACCTCCACCTGCACTCCGCGTATGCACGGACGGGAAGCGTTGCGAACCTGTTTATCTTTGGCGCCATCGCAGGTTTCGTGCTCCTCATCGCCGGGCTCAACGTCGTCAACCTGTCTACGGCGCGGTCGACGGAGCGGGCCAAGGAGGTGGGCGTGCGCAAGACGCTGGGCGCCCGTCGCGCCGGCATCGCCGGCCAGTTCTTGACGGAGGCGGTGCTGCTGAGCCTCGCGGCCCTGGCGCTCGCCATGGTCATCGTGCAGGCGGCGTTGCCGTTTTTTGTGCGCCTCGCCGGGATCCCGTTGGCGCTGGGCGACCTCGGGATCGGACTGCTCGGGCTCGCGGGGCTGGTGCTGGGGTCCGGGCTACTGGCCGGGGCGTACCCGGCCGTCGCGCTCTCCCGGTTTCGCCCGCATGCGGTGCTGAAGGGGCGCTTCGTGGCCCGTGGGGAGGGCGCGTGGCTGCGGCGCAGCCTCGTGGTCGTGCAACTGAGCTTGACGATCGCGCTCATTGCGGGCACGGCGGTGGTGTACAGCCAGCTCGATTATATGCAGAACCGCAATCTAGGCTTCGATCCGGGTTCGCCGGAAACAGGCCAGCTCTTGACGCTCGACTTCGGCGGCGAGGCGGCTGTGCAGGCGCGGCTCGATGCCGTCAAGCAGCGGTTCCTCCAGCATCCGCGCGTGATGGGGGTCACGTCATCGCTCACCGTGCCGACCGGGGGGCATCCCTCGGCGGGTGGCGCCGTGGAGGCCCCCAACGGCCAGTGGCGCGACTTTTCCGTGGAGGCGTATCTCGTCGATACGTCGTTCGTGGACGTGTACGCCATGACGCTCGTGGCCGGCACGCGACCGGGCGCCGCCACGACGTCGGATTCGCTCGTGGCGTACGTCTTCAACGAGACGGCCGTGCGCGCCGCCGGGTACGCGGCGCCGGAAGACATCTTGGGCAAGCAGGCCGGGTTCTGGGGCACGCCGGGGGAGGTTGTGGGCGTGGTACAGGACTTCCACGTGCAGGGGCTGCAGCATCCCGTGCAACCGCTCGCGCTGGCCGCGCTGCCTACCTATCACAACTACCTCACGCTGCGGGTGCGCGCCGAGCAACTGCCGGGTACGCTGGCCGACCTGCGGCAGATCTGGAGCCAGATGGCGCCGCAGCGGCCGTTCGTGGTGCGCTTCCTCGACGATGCGTTCGGCGCGCAATACGCGGCGGAGCGCCGGTTCGGCACGCTGTTCGGCGTATTCGCGGGGCTGGCCATCCTCATCGCGTGTTTTGGGCTCGTCGGGCTCGTGGCCTTCGCCGCCCAGCAGCGGACGAAGGAGATCGGCGTGCGCAAGGTGCTGGGCGCAACGACGGCGAGCGTCGTCGCCCTCCTCGCGAAGGAGGTCGTGCAGCTGGCGGGGGTGGCCTTCGTCGTCGCGGCGCCCGTGATCTATTGGGCGATGGAGCAGTGGCTCAGCGGCTTCGCCTACCGGACCGAGGTCGGGTGGGGGGTCGTGATCGCGTCGGGCGTGGTAGCGCTCATCGTTGCGGCCGGTACGGCGGGGGCGCGCGCGTGGCAGGCCGCTCGCGTCGATCCGGCCCGCGCGCTGCGCAGCGAATGAGCCGAAAGGTGGTTCCATGCTATCAAGCGAACAAGGGAGGAGGTCGTGCTGAAAAACGATCTCCGCATTGCGCTGCGCACGCATCCACTGTCAACCGCCATCAAGGTGACAGGCCTGGCCATGGGAATGGCGTGCTGCGTGCTCATCGTCATGCTCGTCCGGCATGAGTAGAGCTACGACCGCTTCCACACGAACGCCGATCGCATCTACCGAATCACGATCGAATACGTGACTCCAGGCGGCGAGGTGAACTACCAGAACATGATGACGCCGGCCTTCACGCCGCGGCTCAAGGATGAGTGTGCGGCCTTCTTGCAGTATGGGGTTTGGATAATTTTACTCCGAAAATCGGGTTGGCACCCCCTACGATCGATTCGGTCCGGCTCGAGCTATCCGGTGAGAAGCCATCGAGTTGAAACGGTGGCTCTGACATTGTGCCATAGGAATCGCCCTAAGACTTTTCAGCGCCGCATACCTTCAGGAAACGTGCTGTGAAGGGCAGAAATGGCGCATTTTTGTTCCGATACTACAAAGAGGTCGGACCGCGCCGCGGACGCGGGCCGTCCCGCCGTCGATCGTCATGACGAACGGGCCGGTGAGCTGCTATGTCGCGTCGAAGCCCGGCTGAAAAGCGGTCCACCGGTTCGCGAGCGAGTCGGCAGGTTGCGTTTCAGCCGCGCCGCCAAAAAGGGACATGTAGTCGGTGGTGACGGTGGGGCGGCCAACGCGGTGCGGCGGCAGACCATTCGCGATGGTCGGTGGCGAGTAGCATGCCAGTGCCAGTATTGGTGATGGCTGCACGATCGAAGATTGAGGTAAGCGGAGCGTCGGTCGGTACGTCGGGTAGGCGGTGTGAGGTAGGGATTGAGCGGATACGGGTGTTATTGGTTCACTGTTGAACCGGACCTGTTTTACCAGTGCCGCGGCGCTCCCCGTCGATCCCCGTCGATCTCGCCGTAGTACCCGCCATACGTGACGGCGCGGGTGCCCTCCAGAAAATCGTGCGGGAAGCCAAGGTCGATGCGTGAGGCTTCCGCGAGCGCTGTCATATGGTCCCCGCTCAGCGTGAGCGATAGGCTTTCCAGGTTGCTCTTCAGGTGGTGGGGTTTTGTCGCGCCGAGTAGGGGGAGCGCGCCGCGCTGCCGCACCCACGCCAGCGCCACCTGCGCAGGGGGGCGCTCGACTTCGTCGGCCACGTCGATCACGGCATCGGCGATGGCAAGATTGCGCTCAGAAAGCGCGTGGAACGGCGCGCTGTCCAACCGACCTGCCTCGGCCGCCTCTCCACTGTACTTCCCGGTGAGAATCCCACTGGCGAGCGGGCTCCAGGCGAGCGGAGTGATACCGAGCGCTTGAGCCATGGGGAGCAGGTCCCGTTCAGGGGTGCGCTCGACGAGCGAGTACTCAGTCTGCATCGCGATAAAGGAGGTCCACGCCTTCAAGTCCGCGATGGCGTTCGCGCGGCTGATCACCCACGCCGGCGTGTCAGAGATACCGACGTAGAGCACCTTGCCCTGCCGTACGAGGTCGTCGAGCCCTCGGAGCACCTCCTCCACAGGCGTCATGAAATCCCACGCATGTACGTAAAGCACATCGATGTAGTCGCTCGCGAGGCGACGGAGGCTGGCCTCCACGGCTTCGACCATGTGCTTGCGGTGGTTGCCGGCAGCATTGGGGTCGGGGGCCTTCTCACCCAGCGGTGCATCGGTGTATTTGGTGGCGATCACCACCTCGGAGCGGTGTCCACGGGTGAGCTTACCGATCAGCTCCTCGGACTGCCCTCCGGCGTAGATGTCGGCCGTGTCGATGAAGTTTCCGCCGGCGTCGCGGAAGGCCTGGTAGATCTCTGAACTGGTTTCCGCGTCGGCGCCCCAGTCGAGGGCGTCGCCGAACGTCATGGTGCCGAGGCAGGCTTCGGACACCCGAAGTCCGCTTTGTCCGAGCAGTTGATAACGCATGGCAGCTGGAGGCATGGGGGAGTGAACACGGCGTGCTTCCCCAATATGCCTACCTGACCGCATCCGGGTCTTGAATGATCTTGAGGTGCGAGGCGCTATGCAGATGCGGATTGGTACTGCCCAGGCGTCACCCCAATTAGGCGTTTAAAATGGCGGGTGAGGTGCGGCTGATCGGAAAAGCCGGTGGCGAGCGCCACGGTGGCAATGTCCTCGCCCTGCGCCAGACGGCGCGCCGCCTCCTGCACGCGAAGCTGCGTGAGATAACGGTATGGCGGAAGCCCTACTTCCTGGCGGAAGACTCGAGCGAGGTAGTGCGGATGCAGGCCGACGAGTTCGCCGAGTTCGCCGAGTGTCACCGGTGCCATCCAGTGGGCGTGCAAGTAGTCCCGGACTTGCTGCACGGCGCTGTGTTCATCCCCCGCCTTGCGTCGCCGCTCTCCGGTCCCGTATCGGCGAATGAGGGTCGCGAAGAAGCCGCGCAGCATCGATGATGCCTGGAGCGCTCCCTCTGCCCGTGACGCGCGCATTAGGCGCAGGAAGCGCAGGCTCAACTCGGCGTCGCGGATCACTGGAGGAAGCCAAGGCAGACTGCCGAACGGCCCTGTTGAACGGGGTCGCGCCTCTTGCAGAAGCGACGGGTCGACAAACGCAGTCGGGAACCGGACCGGAGCAGGTCGAGGCCGCGGGTCCCGTGGGGCATGCACTTCCCCCGGATGAATAATGTGTACGCTGCCTTGAGGTACGGCGACGTGCTCGCCGCGGTACCAGTATTCGCCGTCGAAATCGGGACTGTAGCCTATCTGGTAGGTCTCGTGAACGTGCCGAGGGTGCGCGCCGGCCGGGCCCGGTCCGTAGCGATGCATCTCCCACCGGATGCCCGCGCGCTGCCACACGCTGATCGTTTGAGTAGAGCTCATCGTGCTACTTGAAGACTGTCTCGTGGTATCATCTCGGACACTCGATCACGCGAGGGATCCCCTACAGAACGCTCTGTTATCGCCAATGCAGTGTTCAACATACGCCTTTCACGTGCCACAGAGCGACCGTCTCTGGGCGGATGTTACGGACCGGAAGCAACACGACCCAGCGTTAGCGACGCTTGCAATGATCGGTCGATGATTCCCGTCAGCCTGACCGTAACGGTAGCGCGTCGGCGCCTAGATGTCAAACCCGCAAACAGATCGGCCGAGCGGTTACCCATTCTTTGGCCCTGCTTTCAACGCCCGACCAGAACCGGTCCAGCCCGTAGGTCTCGGTTTCCCTCTTGGACAATGGTGTCAACTACCCCCGACAAATGCGAAGCATTCACGCCAATAAAAGATCGGGGGCTTGTAGCTGCCCTCCCCAACGGTTTCAACGCTGGATCATCAGGCGC
>JAAAPH010000539.1 GCA_009908415.1 Bacteroidota bacterium | reverse complement strand
CCACGCCGTCCACGACGCCGTCATCGCTTTTGGTGAGGTCGTCGACCTTGAAGTAGTTGAGCGCGGTCCCGCCCTGCTCGATGAACGTCTGGGCCATGTTGATGGCGAGCCGCGCATCGTCAAACTGGCCGTCGTAGTAGATCACGCCGCCCCGCAGGCCGCCGGGCTCGATGGTGGGCAGGTGGTCGAGCGTCTCCTCACGGCTCAGGTGCTTCGAGCGGCCGAAGTTCTGGCGACCGGCCAGCATGTCGTATACTTTCATGCCGATTCCGTAGAAGGGGCCTTCCCACCAGTCGTAGTTGGGGACCACGAACGCAAGGTTGCGAACGAGATGCGGCGCATTGCGCTGGAGGAGGCCGCGTTCCTGCAAGGCCTCCAGCACGAGCGAAACGTTGCCCTGCTGCAGGTAGCGCACCCCGCCGTGGACGAGCTTCGTCGAGCGGCTGGAAGTGGCCTTGGCAAAGTCGGACATCTCCAGCAACAGCGTATCGTACCCGCGTGACGCGGCCTCGATGCCACAGCCCAGCCCGGTCGCCCCGCCGCCAATGATGATAAAGTCCCAGGGCCCGTCGTGGGCCTCAAGCGATTGGATGCCGTCGTCTCGTTGCATCAAGGGAGTACTTGGAATGGGGGAAAGGTGAGCGAAAGGGCCTAAGACGCCGTCGCTTCTTCGGCCGCGGCGTCCGGCTCGACCCAGGCCTTCGACCGCTCCAGGGCTTTGTCCCAGCCCGTTCGGAGCGTATCCACCTGCTCGGGGTCCATCGACGGGGTGAACGTGCGATCGATCTTCCACTGCGTGCGAATCTCCTCTTGGTCGTCCCAGTAGCCAACGGCCAGCCCGGCCAGGTAGGCCGCGCCCAAGGCGGTGGTCTCCAGCGTCTCGGGCCGCACCACCGGGATGCCGAGGATGTCCGATTGGAACTGGAGGAGCAGCTCGTTGGCTGCGGCGCCGCCGTCGGCACGCAGCTCCTTCGTTTCGATGCCGCTGTCGGCCTCCATGGCGTCGATGACGTCGGCCACCTGGTAGGCAATGCCTTCGAGGGCGGCGCGGGCGATGTGGCCCTTGGTGACGCCCCGCGTGATACCGGCCATGACCCCGCGCGCATACTGATCCCAGTGCGGCGCGCCGAGCCCGGCAAACGCCGGAACGATGTAGACGCCGCCGTTGTCGTCCACCGACCGGGCGAGCGCTTCGACTTCCGAGGAGGAGCGAATGATTTCGAGCCCGTCGCGGAGCCACTGCACGACGGCACCGGCAATGAAGATGGAGCCCTCTAAGGCATAGTACGTGGTCCCGTCGATCTCGTAGGCGATGGTCGTCAGCAGGTTGTTCTCGGACTGCACGGCCTCGGTGCCCGTGTGCTGTACCATGAAGGCGCCCGTGCCGTAGGTGTTCTTGCCCATCCCCGGTTCGGTGCACATCTGGCCGAAGAGCGCCGCTTGCTGGTCGCCTGCAATCCCGGCAATGGGGATGGCCGCCGGGAACGCATCGCTGTCGGTTTTGCCGTACACCTCGCTGCAGGAGCGGACCTCCGGCAGCATGGAGCGCGGAATGTCCAGAATGTCGAGCAGCTCATCGTCCCACCGACCCTCGCGGATGTTATACAGCAGCGTGCGGGAGGCGTTGGTCGCATCGGTGATGTGCCTCTCGCCCTGGGTGAGCTTCCACACCAGCCAGGAGTCGACCGTGCCAAAGGCGAGGTCGCCGCGCTGGGCTTTTTCTCGGGCGCCGTCCACGTGGTCGAGGATCCACTTGATCTTCGTGCCCGAAAAGTAAGCATCAATGATCAGGCCCGTCTTCTTCTGGAAGAGGTCGAGGTGGCCGGCATCCTTGAGCCGATCGCAAATGGACGAGGTACGCCGGTCCTGCCACACGATTGCGTTATAGACCGGCTTGCCCGTCGTGCGATCCCAGACGATGGTCGTCTCCCGCTGGTTCGTGATCCCGATCGCGGCTACGTCGTTGGACCCAATGCCGGCCCGGCTGAGCGCCTCCGCCGCCACGCTGATCTGGGACGACCAGATTTCGTTCGGGTCATGCTCGACCCGGCCCGGTTGTGGAAAGATCTGCTCGAACTCTTTTTGAGCGACCGCCTGGATCTGGCCTTCGTAGTTGAATAAGATTGCGCGGGAGCTGGTGGTGCCCTGATCCAGGGCGAGCACGTATTTCATGACCGTGGGGAGTTAGTGGGAAAGAGGCGACCGGGTCCCGTGCACTCAGCCGAGGGGAATCAGCCGAAACGCAGGTTCTCTTGCCAAGCGCTTCCTCGGGAGACGGGGCACAGGGGGAAGGGCTTGGGCTCCATCCGAATTTCGAGTCATGATAGCGAAAAGGAATTCTCAAGATCAAGGTCGCCCCGCGGCAGCAGCCTTGCGTAGGCTGCGATCCAGCCACCGACTCCGTAACGGGTTCATTTGTTGGAACGTAGCCGGTCGGAAGGAGCTTCGCTCCATCGCTGGACCGCATCGAGGAGTAGATTGCAACGTGGCTATTGAGGGGGCACGTGCTGCATATTGAGATCCAGGCGCTGTCCTGTTACGCTGAAGCGGCGCCTTGTACGAAAAGCCACGCCGACGATCGCTCCCTTCGTCCTAACCGCTTGCCTGCCATGCACAGCGATCATGAAATCCCGCCCATCTCAAATGCGATTGAGCCCTTCATTACGCTGGAGCAATTCATCCTGGAGCAGGAAGACCGGTTCCCGCACTCCACGGGGGCCTTCTCGCGGCTCCTGCGCGACTTGAGCGTGGCGGCGAAGATTATCAATCGCAATATTCGACGGGCGGGTCTCCTGGATATTGTTGGCGAGGTGGGTACGGTCAACGTGCAGGGTGAGATGCAGAAGAAGCTCGACGTCATTGCCGAGCGCGAACTGGAACGTGCCCTGCGGAAGGGGGGCGAGTGCTGCCTGATCGGTTCCGAAGAGCAGCCCGAGACGATCCCGATCAACCAGAACCGGGAGACGAAGGAGCGCTACGCGATCTTCTTCGATCCGCTCGACGGCTCGTCCAACACGGATGTCAATGCCTCGGTGGGCACCATCTTTAGCATCTATCACCTGCCGGAGGAATACGAGCCTGCTCACGTGCTGGACGTGGCGTTGCAGCCGGGGACGCAGCAAGTTGCCGCCGGATACGTGGCCTACGGGTCGTCGACGATGTTTGTCTACACGACCGGCGACGGCGTGAACGGCTTCACGCTCGACCCGTCGATTGGCGAGTTCCTGCTGTCGCATCCGAACGTGCGCATTCCGTCGACGCCGCAGATGTATTCGATCAACGAGGCCGACTTCGATGACTTCGACGCCTCGTTGCAGGCCTACCTCCGGTGGTTGAAGCGCCGGAATCCGGAGACCGGCGCGCGGATCCGTTCGCGCTACATCGGGGCCTTTGTGTCGGATTTCCATCGCAATCTGTTGACGGGCGGCATCTACATGTACCCGGCGACGGCGGCGAGCCCTGAAGGCAAGCTGCGGCTCATGTACGAAGCGAATCCGATGGCGCTTATCGTGGAGCAGGCCGGCGGTGCGGCCTCTACCGGATCCAAGCGGATTCTGGATCTTGCGCCGACCGACCTGCACCAGCGGGTGCCCCTCTTCATCGGAAGCCGATCCCTCGTCGAGAAAGCTGAGGCATTCCTGCGTGGCGAAGGGGAGGCGTAAGCTCGGCGCACTCGTTGCGCTCCTCGTGTGAATCAGCCATGGACGGCCTTCGTACAAGGGAGGCGATCGTTTTCTCATCCCTAACGTGGCCATTGACTCATGGACCTCCGTTCCGATCCGACTCAGGTGGACCCCGTACAGCAGCCGGTCGATCAGATGACCCGTCCTGAGCCGCTCGACCTGGAGTTCGAGGGGTGGTCACCGGAAGCCTTTGAGCTGCTGGATCGCCTGCGCGCCCACCCGCACATCGACCAGTACCAGCAGGAGAAGCCCGGGGTGTATGACTACGTCAAGGACCCCTTCAAGCGATATCGCAACGACCTCGTAGTCAATTGGGTGCTGCCGAACCGCCTCGACTTCGAGACGGAGAAGAACGTCTTTGCTCGGCTGCTCAAAAACGACTTTGGTGCCGGGGGCTGCAAGGACAACCTGTGGATGTCGTTTTACCGGCCGGGGCGAAAGCGCCTGAAGGACGTGCAGATCTCGCACAACCTCTCGCCGGATGGGTTTGATGTCGGGCTGTTCGTCGGCGGGTACGCCAACGATCTGCTCGGGGACGCGCAAGCCCGGATCGAGCGGGCACCGGACCGCTACCTCGCCCTGTTAAATCCGTTATTGAAAGAAAAAAGCTGGCGGTTTTACTTTCGCACCGGCTCGGGCAAGAGCAAGCAGCGTCACACGTACGAAGCGCCCTTGGACGCCGTGCCGGACGCCGTGCCGCGCGCCAACGACCTCTTTGTACGCCGCCACTTTCCCCGCGACCAAGTCCTCGCCTGGGGGCCACAGCTCCTGGAGCACACCCTCGACGCCGTCCTCTCGGTGTGGCCCATTTACCGGTTTTACCTGTCGGGCACCCGTTGAAACCGGTCCGCAGGTAGAGCCCAATAGGTCTGTTTTTCGCCACGCAGCTTCTTGTTCATCCCATGTCCACGCTTCTTCGCCGCACCGTCGATGGGCCCGTTGCGACGCTCACGCTGAACCGGCCCAACAAGCGTAACGCCTTGAACGGTGCCCTCGTCACGGCCCTCAAGGACGCGTTGCACGATCTCGCCGCGGACCCCGCCGTGCGCGTGGTGGTGCTCTCCGGCGCAGGCGACACTTTTTCCGCTGGGGCAGACCTGGCGGCTTTGCAAGCGCTCCAGGATGCCACGCCGCACGAGAACCACTCCGACTCCGCGCACCTCGCGGAGCTGTTTGCGCAGATCTACCGCCACCCAAAGCCCATCATCGCAAAGGTGAACGGTCCCGCCATCGCGGGCGGCTGCGGGCTCGCGGCGGTTTGTGACTTTGCGATCGCCGCCAGTTCGGCCAAGCTCGGCTTCACCGAAGTGCGGATCGGGTTCGTGCCGGCTATCGTGAGCGTATTCGTGACGCGCAAGCTGGGCGAGGCGGCGGCGCGCGATCTGATGCTGCGCGGGCGGCTCATCGATGCAACCCGAGCGGTCGAGATGGGGCTCATCACCCAGTCGGTGGCGCCCGATGGGCTCGATGCGGCGGTGGATGCGATCGCGGAAGAGCTTGCGACCGAAACGAGCGCCTCGGCGGTCGCCCTCACCAAACGGCTGCTAGCCGACGTGCAGGGGATGGGAGGGCAGGAAGCCCTCGACCACGCCGTGACCGTCAATGCCTTTGCGCGCGGCACGGAGGACTGCCAGGCCGGCATCGCCGCGTTCCTGAATAAAGAGGATCCCCCATGGCGGAAGGGCTCGGACGGCGAGTAATTGCCCCCGGATTGTTTGAACCGACTTCATGCGGGGCCCGTGCATCATTCCGCCGGAGCACCAGTACGAGTAATGCACCGATCGAATAGCACGCAATCGCAACCAGAAACTATGGGCAAAAACGTCGCAGAAAAACTCATCGAAAGCCATCTCGTCGAGGGCGAGATGCAGCCGGGCAATGAGATCAGTCTGACCATGGATCAGACACTGACGCAGGACGCCACCGGCACCATGGTGATGCTTGAGTTCGAAGCCATGGGCATTCCGCGGGTCAAGACCGAGGTGTCTGCACAGTATGTGGATCACAATCTGATCCAGTCGGACTTTAAGAACCCGGACGATCACCTTTTCCTGCGCAGCGCGTGTAAAAAGTTTGGCGTCTGGTACAGCCGGCCGGGCAATGGGGTCAGCCACCCGGTGCACCAAGAGCGGTTTGGCCAGCCGGGCAAAACCCTAATCGGCTCAGACAGCCACACGCCGGCGGCCGGAGCGATCGGCATGCTTGCGATCGGCGCCGGCGGCCTTGACGTAGCCATGGCCATGGCCGGTAAGCCGTACACCATCCGGATGCCGGAGGTCTGGGGCGTGAAGCTCACCGGTGAGCTGCCCGATTGGGTCAGTGCCAAGGACGTGATTCTGGAGATGCTCCGCCGCCACGACGTCGACGGCGGTGTGAACCGCATCATCGAATACTACGGCCCGGGCCTCGACAGCCTGAGTTGCATGGACCGGCACGTGGTCGCCAACATGGGCACGGAGCTCGGCGCCACGAGCACCGTCTTCCCGTCTGACGACGAAGTCAAGCGCTTCCTCCGCTCGCAGGGGCGCGAAGACGATTGGCAAGAGATCAAAGCCGATGACGATGCGGACTACGACGTCTACGAAGAGATCGACCTCTCTGAGCTTGTGCCCCTGATCGCCAAGCCCAGCAGCCCGGGCAACGTGGTGCCCGTGCGCGAGGTCGAGGGGCAGGAAATCTATCAAACGTACGTCGGCTCCTCGGCCAACCCAGGCTTCCGCGACTTCGCGGTTGCTGCGGAGATTGTCGATGGCCAGCAGGTGCACGATCGCGTGTCGTTGGACGTGAATCCAACCTCCCGTCAGATTCTGGAGAACCTGATGAACACGGGGCACCTCCAGAAGCTGACTCGTTCGGGCGCGCGCATCCATCAAGCCGGCTGCAACGGATGCATCGGGATGGGGCAGGCGCCGGCCACGGGCCAGATTTCGCTGCGCACCGTGCCGCGCAACTTCCCGGGCCGCTCCGGGACGAAGGAAGACGCCGTGTACCTCGTCAGTCCCGAGACGGCGGCGGCTTCTGCGCTGACCGGCAAAATCACCGATCCCCGCGATCTGGAGGATCTGTACGGGATGAGCTACCCGCACGTCCAGGAGCCGGACGACATCATCATCAACACGGATCAGCTGGTGGAACCGCCCTCGGCGGCTGAGGCCCAGGACCTGGAGCTGGAGAAAGGGCCGAACGTGGTTTCGCTGCCGGAGTTTGGCGAGCTGCCGGATGAGCTCGATCTGCCTGTCCTCCTCAAGCTGGGCGACGACATCTCGACCGATGAGATCATGCCCGCTGGCTCGCGCATTCTGCCGTACCGCTCCAACATCCCGAAGATCTCCGAATTCGTTTTCGAGCAGGTCGACGAGGCCTTCTTCGAGCGGAGCCAGGAGGTGCGCGACACAGGGCACTCCATTGTGGCCGGCACGAACTATGGGCAGGGCTCCAGCCGGGAGCATGCGGCCCTCGCTCCACGCTGGCTCGGCACCCGCGTGAAGATTGCCAAGAGCTTTGCACGGATCCACCGGCAGAACCTCGCCAACTTTGGCATCCTGCCGCTGACGTTCACTGACGACGCCGACTACGACGCCATCGAGCAAGGCGATACGCTGCAGTTCCGCAACCTGCGCGACCAGGTGCAGAACGGGTCCGAGGTGGAGGTTTACAACGCTACGAAAGACACGACCTTCGTGGCCGAGCATGACCTGACCGAGCGTGAAATCCAGATGGTCATGGAAGGAAGCCAGATCGGCGTGGTCAAGAAAGAGTTCGCCAACGTTTAATCGCTGCATGGTTGGAGAACCGGCTCACCGCCGGAGAGGGGGGCCGACAGGCTCCCCTTTTTTTGTTATGTTGGTGCCGAAGCCGTAGCATGGTGCGCGGCAGCATGTTTGGCATGCGCCTGGCCGCAGCTTTTTACCTACTTTTGACCGTTAACACGGTATGCCTCATCACTGGTCGGAACTGCCCCGTCCTTTTTACGACGACTGGTCCCATCGACTGCGAAGCGCCGGCCACGCGCTTTGGGAATGGCATCTCGGCTTGTTGGATGTGCAGCCGCCCAGTCAGAACGGGGCAAAAACCGCCTACGGCGAAATCTTTGAAGCGGAGCGGCAGCGCGTCCTCGATGGGAAGCCGCTTCAACTGGTTCGTGAGCCCGTCTGGCAGGCCGCGTATGAGGCGTGCGACGCGCACAATCTCTCGGTCGAGCTGCTCGCCGACCAGGTCCGGGCCGCCAAGTTGCTCCTGGGCACCATCCGTTTCGATGATTCCCAGGACCTGAACGCCTTCATCCGTCACTGGGCCGTGGCGCATGCGCGGCTGCTGGCCGGTTTGGCCGGGGTCGACCAATCGTGGCAGCTCCGTTCCATCGACGAACTCGGCCGTGGCTTCTTCTTCGTGGGGCGCTTGATGACGCTGGCCCAGGACCTGGAGCACGATCAGCTCTTTATGCCGATGACCGACCTGGAGCAGCGGGATGTGACCGTCGCACAACTCAAAGCTGGCGACGTCGATGAAAGCCTGCGGCGCCTGCTCTGGAAACAATCCATTCGCGCGCGAGATGCGTTGGGACAGGGGCAAAGCTTGATCCGCGACCTGTCGCTCCGCCGGCGGTTTGCGCTCAAGCGCTGGTGGCACGGCGCCCTGGAGATGCTCCACGAGATCGAGCGTCGCGACTACGACGTGTGGTCTGAGCCGCTCGACTTGTCGCTTCTCCGGCGTATGCAAATCAACCTGCAGGCCGTCTTCGGAAAGGCAGCCGGACGGTCCTGATTTATCGACTGTGTACCTCTATTGACTTAAAGCTTCACATGACCA
>JAAAPH010000116.1 GCA_009908415.1 Bacteroidota bacterium | reverse complement strand
GCCTGTAGGCGATGCGGCGGCGTCTCTTGTCCTTCCGTCCATTCTGCACGGGGGATATCGCGTGCCACCTGGCGCATGATATGCCGCATCAGCGGTTCGTCGTCGGGCGTGATCGTGGGCGGACGATGCCGGCCAAGGCACACGTCGCAGGCTCCACACGGCGGATCATGCGTTTCGCCGAAGTACGTCAGGAGAAAATGCCGCCGGCAGGTCACGGATCGCGCGTAGCGCCGGAGGTGGCGCAGCCGTTTCTGTGCACGGCGGCGGGCCTTCCGCACGGCGGTGTCATCCACCGGAAAGGCTTGGGCCCGGGGCACGGCGAGATCGACCTGCAGGGCCGTGCCCGGCGGCCGCCACTGTATGACGTCTTGCTCCTGCACGAACTGCAGGCCACGCAACAGTCGATCTCGCCCCAGGTCGGTACGGCGCGCCAACTGACGGAGGTCCACCCGCCACCACGAGCCGAATGCATCCGCGTGCACCGTGCGAAGGAGGGTCTGTAGAAAGCGCGCCAGCGCCCGGTTGGACTGGTTCGCGGCGTACCGGCGCGTCGCCTCAGCCGACTGGTTGAAACGGATGAACCCGAAATGCCGGCGCTGCGGGATGACGTGCCATGCCTCCTGCCGCTCCAGCAGTTCGATGGCCGTACGGATCTTCCCCCGCGAAAACCCCGTCAGCCGCCGAACCGCCTCCATATTGACCACCACCGGAACCTCCGGTTGAGAACCGATGGGCACCTGACCGAGGTTGCACACGGCATCGTATACGGCTTGCGTCTCGGCGGCGCTGGGGTGCGCCGATTCAATCAGCGCGTCTTGCGTCTCGTCGTCGGACGCATGGTAGAGCAGCACAGCATAGGCGCGCTCGCCGTCTCGGCCGGCCCGGCCGGCCTCCTGGTAATACGCCTCCACCGAGGACGGGGGCGCGACGTGGATCACAAACCGCACGTCCGGCTTGTCGATCCCCATGCCGAATGCATTGGTCGCCACGATCAGGCGCGCCTCGCCATCGAGCCACTGCGTCTGCGCGTGGGCCCGCGCGTCCGCCGACATGCCGCCGTGGTAGCCCACCACCGCCTCGCCTGCATTCGCCAGGTCCTGCACCCAGGACTCCACCCCGCGCCGTGTGGCGGCATACAGGATGCCACTCCCCTTTACCGCGTCCAGCACGTCCCGCACCTGCGCCTGTTTGCTCTCCGTCCGGAAGACGGACCAGACAAGGTTGGGCCGGTCAAAACCGCGCACGATGCGCTTCGGGTCGCGCAGCTTGAGATGCGTCACGACGTCGCGCCGCACGGCCGGCGTTGCGGTGGCCGTCACTGCTATAGTGGGCGGATCGCCGAGCTGAGCGCGGGCGTCCGGAATGGTCAGGTAGGCCGGACGAAAGTGATGCCCCCACTCGCTCACGCAATGCGCCTCATCAACGGCGAGCAGGTGGACGGGAAGCCGCTCGGCGCGCGCCTGAAACAGCTCCGTCCCAAACCGCTCCGGCGCGACGTAGAGGACATCATACTGACCGTGCTCGGCATTCGTCCAGCGCTGATCGACCTCATAGCGCGGTAGCGTACTGTCGATGAAGGCGGCGGCGATGCCCTTTGCGCGCAGACCAGCGACCTGGTCGTGCATGAGCGCGATGAGGGGCGAAACGACCAGCGTAAGCCCCTCCTGCAGGAGCGCTGGCACCTGGTAACAGATCGACTTGCCCCCGCCCGTGGGCATGATCGCGAGCACATCGCGTCCGTCGAGAACGGCACCGATGGCCTCGGCTTGGCCGGGCCGAAAATCCGGATGCCCCCAGTACCGACGCATCACAGCCCGGGCTTGGTCGTGCGGAGCAGTCATGGTTGTGGACGGGCGCGCAGTGTGCAGAAAAGATCAGCGCCTCACAACGTACAGGTCGCGGCGGGCGATTCCGTCACTTAATGGTATTTTAACATCCGTCCCATGGGGCTCTACGCGCGCCAACGGCCCTTTGAGACGTCGCTCCGTTTCATTTTCTCTTTTTTTGGAATCGGACGTTATGGATGTCGACTTCGCGTGTCTATGTGAGCGACAATTCTTTTGAGACCCTTCTTTCACTTCTTTCTGGTCTCATTTGATGGTGGGGCAGCCGGCGCAGCACTCCTGCGCCGGCTGTTTTTATGTTGCACCCTGCCGGTCCGTATGTGGGCGTTCATCGAGGACGGCCGGCCGGTGAACCCGTAGCCATGCTTCCGGTAGGGTAGTGTTGATCCGATTCGCTATTGCTCTCCCATCGTTTGTCGTCTCGCATGGCCGCCCCGCGCGTTTCCATCATTATCGTTTCATGGAACGCCCTCCCCCTCCTTCGGCAGTGCCTGCCTTCCGTCGTGGCCACGGACTATCCCAATCTCGAAATCATCCTGGCCGACAATGCATCGACGGACGGGTCGGCGGCCTGGGTACAAGCCCAGTACCCGAGCATCAAGGTCGTGCGCCATCCGGAGAACTGGTTGTTCTGCAAAGGCAACAACGCCGCTGTACCTCATGCGTCGGGCGAATACATCCTCTTCCTGAACAACGACGTGGAGGTCCCCCCCGGATGGCTTCACCCGCTCGTCGAAGCGATGGAGTTGGATGCCACCGTGGCGGCGGTGCAACCCAAGCTGCTACAGTACGAGGACCGCAGTCAGTTCGAATATGCCGGGGCGGCGGGCGGATACCTCGACCGGCTCGGCTATCCCTTCGCCCGCGGCCGGATCTTTTTCACGAACGAGCCAGACCGTGGACAGTACGATGCGCCGCGCGACATCTTTTGGGCTACAGGGGCTGCCATCATGTTGCGCCGTACGGCCTTGGATGCGGTGGGGCTCTTCGACGAGCGGTTTGAGATGCACATGGAAGAGATCGACCTCTGCTGGCGGCTCCAGCGTCACGGGTACCGCATTCGATCCATCCCGGCCAGCACGGCCTACCATATCGGCGGCGGTTCCCTTCCGCGAGGCGACGTGCGAAAGGCGTACTACAACTTCAGAAACGGTCTGCTGATGCTCTACAAAAACCTGCCGGCGGCGGCGTGGCGGCGCGTCTTCCTGCAGCGCCTCCCACTGGACCTGGCAGCTGCCCTGCGCGCCATAGCGGCGGGCCGGCCGCAGGAAGCGCTCGCCATTGGCCGGGCGTACCGAGACGCGCACCGCATGCGGCATCATTACGCGAACGCGCCGTCATCCTGCGACCCCGTGCTGCCGTCCTATCAGGGCTCGATCGTGCTCGATTACTTCGTGCGGGGCCGGCGGCGCTTCCAGGACCTGCCGGCGGAGCGCTTCCGGGCTAGCTACCGCTCCTGATCGGCGGGCGCGCGCTGCCGTTCGTTCCAGACAACGACCCCGACGGCGCCGAGCACCACGAGCATCCCGGTGATGGCGAGCGCATTGGGCACCTCGCCGAATAGCACGAACGCCAGCGCGGAGGATCCCACCGGCTCCAGCAGGGCGAGCATGCCAACGAGGGCAGCCGGAAAGTAGTGAAGCGCGTAATTGAACGATCCGTGCCCGAGGATCTGCGGACCGATCGCCATGAGCAGACAGAGCCCGTAAAACCCGGCCTCATACCCGAAGAGCGGTACGCCTTGCATCCACGCCGCGCCCAGTGTGGTGAGGGCAGCCACGCTGTAGAGCGGAAACACGTACGCGAGCCACGAGACCTGCTGCCGCACGACGCGTCCGATGAGCAGGTACACGCTCGCGAAGAGCGAGGCGGAGAGGGCGAGGCTGTTGCCCCACAGCGGATTTGGCCCCACGCCCACGCCGCGCGCGTCTCCGACTCCGATGAGGGCGGCCCCCGCCACGGAAACGCAAATGGCAGCGACGGTCGTCCACGACAGGCGTTCCTTCAGCACCAAAAAGCCCAGGACGACGAGGAAGATGGGGCTGGTGGTGACCAGCACGGAGGCGCTGGCGACGGTGGTGTGATACAGGGATTCGATCCACGCCAGGAAGTGAATGCCCAGCAGTACGCCCGCACCAAGGATCAGCGCGACGTCGCGCCACGAGAAGGCCCGGACGTCGGACCGAATGCGCCACCCGGCCACCGGAGCCAGAAGCAGTACGGCAAGTGTGGTTCGCCAGACCGCCACGGCCATGCCAGGCGCGTCGCTTGCCCACCGCACGAGGATGGGGCTGAACGTAAAGCTGATCACGCCCAGCCCGAGCACGAGGTACAGAAACGCCGGACGCTGACGAGCCACGGATCAATCAGTAATGGTGGGTAGCAAATGGGGAATACCGCAGCACCGGTAGAACGCGGATAGAGCGCTAATCCCGAAGGCGAAAACGCTCCATATCCTCCACTTGCTGGATATCCCGCTCGATACCGCGGCGGGCCAAATAGTAGAACACGTAAGCGACAATGGGAAGCAGCAACGCCATGATCCGACCGACATCATACCCGCTGGGCTGCCGCACGTCAAAGCCTCCGCTCATGAAGAGCCCGCCGTATAACGTGACAAGAAGCAGGATTACAATCATCTGTGCACCCAGAACGACGGTGCGTTGCCGCTGGCGGGCACGATACAAGAAAATGGCGCCGGCTCCGACCGCCATGGCAAACCCGGTAAGGGCCGTGAGCGAAGGAGCAAACCACGCGTGCTCGACGGCCGCCGGGCTATTCCAGATGGTATCAAAGAAGAAGAGCGCGCCGAGCGCGATCACACCGAGGATGAGATATACAGATTGAATGCGCTGGATCATGAGTCTTGACTCTGCTAAACAGTCCGTGGCGTCGAAGGGGCGTGCCCGCCCAGTCGCTATGATGTGCCGGCGATGGAAGCAACGCGATCGGCGACATGATCGGCAAACTCGGAGGTGGACGCGCCCCCTCCAACATCCGCCGTCAGGCACGCGCCGTCCCGATACGTGTCCGCAATGGCCTGATCGACGGCCGTCGCGGCATCGACCTCATCAAGATGCCGCAGCATCATAACGGCCGAGCGGATCAGCGCAGTCGGGTTGGCCACATTGAGGCCGGCAATGTCAGGCGCACTGCCGTGGACGGCCTCAAAGACGGCGTAGTCGTCGCCGATGTTCGCCCCGGCCACCACACCGAGCCCTCCCACGAGGCCCGCCGTAAGGTCGCTAATGATGTCGCCGAACAGATTGGTGGTGACGATGCAGTCGTACTCGCCCGGATTCATCACGAGCTGCATGCACATGTTGTCGATGATGCGGTCGTCGAAGGTGATGTCCGGATACTCCTCAGCGATCGAGCGGCCGATGTCGAGAAACATCCCAGAGGTGATCTTCAGGATATTGGCCTTGTGCACGAGGGTCACGCGCTTCCGGCCGTTCTGCCGTGCATACTCGAAGCAAAACCGGATGATGCGCTCCGAACCGCGCCGGGTGATGCGCGCGATGGAATCGGCGATCTGCAGGCGTTCGTCGAAGTTTTCGATGCCCGAGTAGAGCCCTTCGGTGTTTTCCCGGAAGGTCACGAGGTCGACCTCCGCGAACGGGGTCTCGATCCCAGGAAGGGTCGTACAGGGCCGCACGTTGGCGTACAGGTCCAGTTCCTGACGGAGCTGTACGTTGACGCTCGTAAACCCCTTGCCGACCGGCGTCGTGATCGGCCCCTTCAACGCAACGCGGGTGTTGCGAATGGAGGCCGGCACATCGGCTGGCAGCGAGGCCCGTTCGGCCTCTACGGCACGGGTGCCAATGATGCGGTGTTTATCCCACTTGAATTCGACTCCGGTTGCCTCCAGCACCTGAACAGTGGCCGCAGTCACCTCCGGGCCAATGCCGTCTCCTGGAAGTAGCGTGACGTGGTGTGCCATGTTAGAGGATTCGGATGAGAAAAAAGCAGCGCCGAGCGTGGTAGTGGGGCATCGTCATAAAAAAAGCCCTGCCGAGGCAGAGCTTTTTTTATGAAAATCGGCGGGACGCCCCTTAGGAGGTCGCTTCACGCGATGAGGAATAATTGATGCGCAGCGTACCTGCTTCGCGCAACTCTTGCTGCACCTCATTCACAATGCGCATGGGCGACTCGCGGTCCACCTTGAGCGAGACGATCAGCTTGGGCTGCTCCTGCAACTTGCTGTACATGATCGTCCGGATGGCGGCGCGGTTTTCGATGAGCGCGTCGTCAATCTGGATGGCCGTCTCTCCGCTGTTCTCGCCCGTCTTGAGCGGGCCGACGTAAACGTAAGAGATCAGGCGCTTCTGATCAATCTTCGTCAGCGCTTCGGCCTCCGGGAGCCGCGTGCGCACCTGGATGTCCGTCTCCCGGAGCACCGTGGTCACCATGAAGAAGATGAGCAGCATAAAGATGATGTCCGGCAGGGACGCCGTGGTAATCGACGGATCGGTGTCCGACGATTTCTTCTGAAAACGTTCAGAGGACATAACGTGGGTGCAGTCGTGTTCCGATGAGTGGGTTAAGCGGGCGGCCGGAAGCTACTGGCCGAGGTCGGGCTCGGCGATTGAAATCTGAGCACCAATCTGGTCCCGGATGACGTTATCGGCCTCGGGTCCGAGTGACGCTCGATACGCATTGTAGCTCGGGTAGGTCTGTCCCAGGCCCGCCGACTCGCCGTTCGGGAGTTGGTTCGACGTCGCAATGCCATCCCAGATCTCCCGGTAGGCCATCCAGACCTCATCCAGCACGCGGATGTAGGTGTCGTAATTGGTCTCCGCGCCGGTCTTGATCGAGATGACCGCCTTGTCCGGTCCCGTGGAGTAGCTGGCATCCTGACCGTAATTCAACACGTGGGTTTTGACCTCTTCGCGAATCCGGGCTACGGATGAGGGCTCGCCTTCGAGGAGCACGTCGCCCTGGTCGTTGACGTTCACGGTGAGCATGTTGCGCTCTTTCACCGGCGGCGGATCCTGGTCCTCCAGCTTCGGCGGTAGCGTCATCCCAATCCCGGTATCCACGTTGATGGTGGTCGCCACCAGGAAGAAGATGAGGAGAAGGAAGGCGATGTCAGCGAGCGAGGCGGTATTGATCTCGGCCTCGTCGCGTTCGCGTTTTTTATCGAGCAGTCCAGCCATGGTATCAGCCTATCGTAGCGATGCTAAAGTGTATGTTCAACCAACCTGCGGGCATCAGGAATGATTCAGGTAAAGAGGCTCCGGATGCCCGACGCCAGGAGCCCAAGCAGCGTAAGTCCGAACATGACGAGCAACGTCGTCATGGCGGCCTGCGCCCAGGTGTCCATGACCACCCCCAGGATGCCGAGGATAACGCCGGGGATGATGAGGATTGCGATGGAAAGCGGTTCAACCTTTCCATAGGCCAGATTGCGGAGACTAAACACCCCCATGCTGAGGACGCCAAGCCCCGCAAGAATGAGAGCCGCCCAAATGGCGTAAGGAACGATAGTTTCCATGTGAGTTCTACAGTTAAGAGTGGAGAAAGACCGAGCAGGAGACGAAGAAAACTGCCCCATCGGCCGGCGTAGCGCCGAAGCCCGGTGGGGCAGTCATCGTCCTTCCGTTTAGGATTCAGACGAGGAGCTTTCGCCGAGCGACTCGGGCACCTCCTTCTCGCCGGTTACCGAGCGACCGGCCTGCAGCAGCACGAGCGAGTCAATCAACTCGATGGACGCATCTTCCATCTCGACGACGATGCGGTCGATTTTGGACACGGCGTAATTGTAGAAGAACTGCAGGATGACCCCCACGATCAGTCCGAACGCCGTAGTTAGGAGCGCGATTTTAATGCCGCGCGCCACTAGGCTCGGGGAGATATCGCCCGCCTGCTCGATGGCATCGAACGCCTCGATCATGCCGATCACGGTCCCGAGGAATCCAAGCATCGGGGCGATGCTAATAAACAGCGACAGCCAGACGAGGCCGCGCTCTAAGAAGCTCATTTCAATGGAGCCATACGAAACCACCGCCTTCTCGACGGCATCAACGCCTTCGTCGGCGCGGAGCAAACCGGCCTGGAACACGGAGGCCACGGGGCCGCGCGTCTGAGCACAGACTTCTTCGGCCGCGGAAATGCCCCCCTCATCAAGGGCTTCCTTTACGTTATTCAAAAACTTGCGCGTATCAATGTCGGCACGGTTAAGCGTAATGATGCGCTCGAAGGCGATGGCGAGGCCAATAATTAGGCAGATGAGTACCGGCCACATAAACTCACCGCCCTCATTGAAGCGCTGGACCAGCGCGTTAATGACATCACCGCCTCCCTGTTGGGGGAGCATCAAGAGCAAATTTACCGTCAACGAATTAAGCATGGATGGCTTCCTCCACACGAGGGGACTAGTTAGAGGGTTAAACGACTCTGGTGGGCCTACATCTCAGGCATGTTGGGACCGCTCCGGCCAAGCAGGTTGGTTGGGTTCGTCTGCTCGGCAAGCGGCGGGGAACGCAGAAAAATCAGTTCAAACGTTCCCGCATCCGGAAAATATATCTAAATAATTCCAGCCGCTTTGTCAAAGAGCCGATGTCACGAATGTGCGATTCGCCGCTTCCTTTCCCTCAGATGCGACCCCACAGGGCCCCCGTCCGGTCTCTTTCTCGCGTCATCGTCCACCATTGACGGGGTCCGGGACAGGACTATCGATGATTTATGGCGTAGCCACCGGATAACGGACGGCAAGCGTCTCGGCGTCCGG
>JAAAPH010000290.1 GCA_009908415.1 Bacteroidota bacterium | reverse complement strand
GGAGCTCGGCCCGCGGTGGCGCTACGGAGCCAGCCTGCACGCCATCTACTCCCGCCTGGCGGCGGCGCGTGCCGCGGCCGTCGGCCTCGACCTCGGCGTGCTCTACCGGATACCCGCGCAGCAATTGACCCTGAACGCGTCGGTCAACCGCCTGGGCCGGACCCTCGACTCGTTCGGCCCGGCCCGCGATCGGCTGCCGACCGACGTGCGCCTCGGCCTCACGAAGCGCCTTCGCTACCTGCCGCTCCTGCTCTCGGTGACCGCGTACGACTTGCATCACCTAGGCGACGGGCTGCCCGACGGCACGACGCTCGACCGCGTGCTGGCCCACCTCCTGCTGGGCGGCGAGCTTACCCTCCAAAACGCCGTCCAGCTGCGCGTGGGCTATCACCACCGCCGCAGCAAAGAACTGGACCGCTCGGACGGCTTCGACGCGGCCGGCCTCAGCGCAGGGTTCGGGATTGCCATCGCCCCGCTGCACGTCAGCTACGCATACCAGTCGTGGTCGTCGTTCGGCGGGCTCCACTGGCTTACGCTGCGCGCCCAGCTCTGACCGCTGCCTCGCGCCTTCGGCACCGCACGCGGAGAGGCCAACGGGCCTAGCTCGTAGACGGGGCCGTCCGGCCGGCCTCGACCGGCGCCGTCATCAGTAGGCCCTGATGGGCTGCGGCTCCACACGGGCAGCGAACGCCGGGGACATTTCCCGGCGCCAGAATGTCCCCGGCCGCTCGTCTTGGGGCCACTACACCGTCCAGCCGTCGCGGTAGGTTCTTCCGACGAAGCGGTTGGCCGCCTCGAAGTTGGTGATACGCATATTCTCACCATCCCACAGCAGCTTCTTCCGGCCGTAATACTCCATGTCGCCGTCGCTGTCTTCGCGCCGCAACATGGCACTGCGGATCGCGAGATTGCCCATCAGCACGGTCTCCGTCATGGGCCCGGCGTAGTCGAAAGACGACGTCAGGGCACGGTGCTCGGGGCTGTCAAAGCCGGCCTTGCAGGCATCTACCCACTTGCGCTGGTGGCCATACTCGGGCTCCTCGGGATTCTCCTCCTCCGGCCCAAACTCCGTCGTCCCGTCGTTTAGGTAGAGCTTCGGCATCAGCGGGGAGCTGTCGTTGATGTTCGTGGAAATAACGCCGTTCTCTCCGATGATGAGCACGCCGTTCGCGCTCCCCGGACCGCCGATGTCGTGGTCGGCGGGGATGGCCGCCGGATGGGCGGGCCGGATGCCGCCGTCGCTCCAGGTCATCTCGATGGGCGACCGGCTTTTGTCGGTGGCGTCGAAATGCAGGGTGATGAACGAGGACGGCGGGAAGCCCTCCGGATGGTAGGCCGCGTCCCACATGCCCGTGTACATGGTGCCGACGCTGCACTCGGCATCGGTGGGATACATCAGGTCGAGCGTCCGGAAGGGAATGTCGATCAGGTGGCAGCCCACGTCGCCGAGCGCGCCCGTGCCGAAGTCGACCCAGCCGCGCCATTTGGAGGGATGCAGGTCCGGCGTGTAGGCTCGTTGCGCGGCGGGCCCGAGCCACAGGTCCCAGTGCAGGTCGTCGGGCTTCTGGTCGGGCGCCGGCTCCGGCATGGCCACGCCCTGCGGCCAGACCGGGCGGTTCGTCCACACCTGTACCTTCGAGATTTCGCCCAGCACGCCCGAGTCGACCCAGCCCTGGACCATGTCGAGGAGCGCGTTCGAAGCGCCCTGGTTGCCCATTTGGCTGACGATCTGCTGCTCCCGCGCCATCTCGGTAAGCATCCGCGCCTCGCGGATGTTGTGGGTCATGGGCTTCTGGACGTACACGTGCACGCCCCGCTCCATGGCATACACGGCGGCCGGGGCATGCGTGTGGTCGGGCGTGGAGATGGTGACGGCGTCGATATCCGGCTCTTCGTCCAGCATCACCCGGTAATCGTGGTAGAGCGTCGCGTCGGGGAACCGCTCGACGGACCGCGAAGCCGACCCGGAGAAGTCGACATCGCACAGCGCAATGACGTTGCCGCTGGCGGCCGCGTTGCGGATGTCGCTGGCGCCCTTGCCCCCGGCGCCGATGGCCGCCAGATTGATCTGGTCACTCGGGGCTGTGTAGCCGGGCCCGCCGAGCACGTGCCGCGGGACGATAAACACGGAGGCCGCGCCGGCGGCGGCTTTCTTGATAAACGAGCGGCGGGAGGAAGTCGATGTGTTGTCGTTCTTTTTCATCGTAAATAGGGATCTAACGTACGGGGGTGAAGCTCAAGATCTGGGTGGTGCAATCGGGTACAGCAGTGAGCGAACGGATCCCTAAGATAGCAACGTTTGGTGCCAAAATGCCACAGCCGCTCCACGCCGGGGATGGCCCCAAAGGAGTTTCTTGCTCATGCCCCCCGAAGCGGGGGCTACGGTGCGCCCCCACGAGATGCGGTACGGCGATAGAACGAGGCCAGGAAACACCAACGTTCGAACGAGCCGGGGTCGTCAAGCGCTGCGTCGGCGTGCCGAAGCGGGTCACATGGTGTGACGGCGGCTCGCTTCCACACGTTCATTGAGCGCTTCGGCAAACCGCTGCGACGCGTTGGCGTCGGTGCGCAGGTAAAGCGATGGGTCGATCAGTTCAAGCTCCATGAGCCAAAACGCGGCTCCATCATTCGAGCGCACGAAATCGGCTCGGGCGTAGAGCGGCGCCTCCCCGAGTGCGCGGAGAGCGGCACCGCCGGCCGCGCGCAGGGGTTCATCAGCCCGAACCGGCTGAATGCGTCCGCCATGCTCTTCCTGCACCCGGAAGTCGCCAGCTGCCGGTGTCTTCAAGATGGTGTGGCTGTGCGCGCCGTTGAAGTAAAACAGCGAGAACTCCCCCTCTTCCACGACGGCGTGTACGAACGGCTGCGCCATGAGCGCCCGGTCGTTGTAAAACGCCTCAATCTCGCTCGCCCGTTCGCGGACTTCCCGCCGGACGAGCCGGAACGCGCCGTCCGCATTCGCGCCCACCTGCGGCTTGACAACGGCGTTGGCTGTGCCCAACGCGTCGAGGAGACCGGGGAGGTCGCCCGGCATAAGCCGGTCGCGCCAGAGGGTGGGAACGATGGGCACCCCACGCGCCTTGAGGGCGCGGAGGTACGTCTTTCGGAGGTTCCACTGCACGAGGGCAAGCCTGTTGTAGAGCGGAACCCCCGCACGCTCAATCTCGCTGAGCACTTCGATGAACGCGTCCGGGTCGTTTTGGTAGTCCCAAGGCGAGCGGATCACGATGGCATCGAAGGCGCCCCAAGCGGGGTCGGGCTCCCGCCACGGGACCGCCTCAACGTCCCAGCCGAGCGCATGGAGCGGCTCGTAGGCGAGTTCGTCATCGATGACGAAGTCACCCGGGTTAGCGAGCGTGAGGAAGGCGCAACGCTTCATGGTGGGGGTCGGTTCGCGCCTGCAACGGGAGCATCCAGCCACGGCGGGCAAGGAGACGATTTATAGCATCGACTGCCGGGGACTATCGGATTGATCCCACGCGACTTCGCGTGATGCGCGGCGAACCGTGCCGTCAAGCCGGTTGATTGTATGCATTATGCTCTTGGCCTTCGGCCGGCCGGGAGGGCGCTACCCCTCCAGCTCTTTCAACTCCTCCGGGTCGCGTTTGAGGAGGCCTTGCTTCTTGAAGTAGATCATCGTCGTGTCCAGCGTGCCGTGGCGCATGCGCTCCTTCACCTCCTCCAGCGGCATACCGCGGTTCAGCCAGATGAGCGCGGCCGTGTGCGTGAGGCTGTGCGGCGTCACCCCCTTCCGCTTGATGCCGGCGGCCTTCAGGTGCCCATTGATGCGGCTACGCACCGAGCGCGTATTCAGCCGCTTCCCCGCCGAGCGGTGCCCGTGCGACACGAAGAGCGGGTCCTCGGGCTTGACGCGGCCCCGCGTGTCGAGGTACGCCTGGATACGCTCCAGGACGGGCGGATCGATCGGCGCCTGCTGATCTTTGACCGTGCGCCCCTTCCCCTGTACGCGCAGGTACCAGCCCATGAGCGTCTGCTCCAAGTCCTCGATGTCGGCGCGCACGATCTCGATCTCGCTCAGGCCAGCGAACAGCATCAGGTAGATGATGGCCTCGTCCCGCTTCCCGATCTGCGTCGGCTCGCCGATGACCTCTAGCAGCTGGTCGATGTCGGTCTCGGTGAGCACCGAGCGCGAGTGCGTGTCGGGCCGGCGGTTGCCCTTTACGCCCTTCGCCGGATTCTCCTCCAGGAAGCCGGCGTCGGTGAGGTACTGGCAGAGGCGGCGGATGGCCGTCAGATAGGTGGAGACGGAGACCTGACTCAGCTCGCGCTCCTCCATCAGGTACGTCTTGTACGCGCGAATGTCGTCTTCGGTAAACCGGAACCCGCCCTGCTGCTGCACGAACCACTTCTCGAACGTGTTGAGCGAGCGGCGGTACGTGCCGATGGTCTCTTTGCTCTTCCCGTCGAGGTACTCCTGGAAGAATGCTTGCAGGTGCCGCCGCAGCTCGCGCAGCGACAGGTTGAGCATCGGGCCATCGGAGGAGGACGCGTCCTGAGCCATGATGGAGGCAGTCGATGGGTTGGAAGGGCATCCGGCGTGCTGGCCTTCCAAAAACGGCGGGACAGCAACAAGCCCCGATCAGCAGGGCGTACCTACCAATCAAGGGCTTATTGCGGATAGTTTCAATAACGGACTTCGCCCAGCAAGGCAGAGGGTACGCGTCAGGGTGCATGCACCGACTTCCCCCCTCACCCGCGCCGCGTCCCAATTTCCTAACGCCCGTTTCTCTTTACACGTCCATGAGGTCCATGTCGCCGCTGTAGGCTTCCAGCGCGTCGACGTACGACTGCAGGTAGCTTGCCCCCATTGCGCCGTCGATAACGCGGTGGTCGTACGAGAGGGACAGGTACATGATGTGCCGCACGGCGATGATGTCGCCCAGCTCGGGATCTTCAATAACCACGGGCCGCTTCTTGATGGTGCCGGTCGCCAGGATGCCCACCTGCGGCTGGTTGATGATGGGCGTGCCCATCAGCGAGCCGAGAGAGCCGATGTTCGTCACCGTGAACGTGCCGCCCTGGAGCTCGTCGGGCTGGAGCGCTTTGTTGCGCGCCCGATCAGCCAGGTCGGCCGCCGCACGGGCCAGGCCGATGATGTTCTTGTCGCCCGCGTTGCGGATGACCGGTGCCAGCAGCCCCTTCTTCCCGATGGCGACGGCGATGCCAATGTTGAAGTACTTTTTCATCACGATCTTGTCGCCCTCCACGGAGGCGTTCAGCACCGGATGCTCGCGCAGGGCTTCCACGGCCGCCTTCACGAAGAACGGCGTGAAGGTCAGCTTGACGCCTTCCTGCTCCTGGAACGCTTCTTTGTGGCGCTCGCGGAATTTGACGAGGCCCGTCACGTCGGCCTCCGCGAAGGAGGTGACGTGCGCGGATGTGGCCTTTGAGCGCACCATGTGCTCGGCCGTGATCTGCCGCATGCGGTCCATCTCCATGACCTCGATGCGCCCCTCGTACTTGTCCTCAAGCTCGGACGCGCTCGGGCCGGCTTCCACGGTGTACGCCGGGCGCGTCGGCCGCTCGGGCGCGGGCTGCGTTGGAGCCTCGCGGGCAGACGGTTCGGGTTGCGTTTCCCGCTCGGCGGGCGCCGCTTCGTCCTCAGCCGGTGCTTCGTCGCGCTGTTCGAGGTACGCCATCACGTCTTCTTTGGTGACGCGCCCGCCGCGGCCCGACCCGTCGATGGACTCCAGCTCTTGCATGGAAAGCCCTTCTTTCTCGGCAATGGAGCGTACGAGCGGTGAGTAGAACCGGCCGTCGTCGCCCTTCCGCGAAATCTCGTGCTGTCCGTTGGCGGGCTCCGTCACGGCCCCATCGCCCGAGGGCGCGGGGGTCGTGCGCTCCGAAGCCGGCTCGGCCGGCTCCTCCGCGGCCGGCTCGGCGGACGGCGCAGTGTCTTCGGGCGGTTCGGCCCCGCCGGCTTCGGCCTCGGCGCCAATGATGGCGATCTTCGTGCCGACCTCGACGGTGTCGCCCTCTTCGACGAGCCGTTCCTTCAGCACGCCCTGCGCGGGCGAGGGCACCTCAGTGTCGACCTTGTCCGTGCCGATTTCCAGCAGCGTTTCGTCGAGGTCGATCGGGTCGCCCGGCTCTTTGTACCAGGCGATGATCGTGCCCTCGGTGATGCTCTCGCCCATCTTGGGCATGACGACTTCGATCTCCTCGCCGCCCCCGGACGCAGTGGGTTCGGACGGGGCGGGTTCTTCGGCTTCGGCAGTGGCCACCTCGGATTCCTGCGCGGTCGGCGCAGCGGCTTCGCCGGCCGATGCGGGCGCCGCCGCGGGCGCGGGCTCTTCGTCGGCGCGTTCTTCGGTCGCGCCCTCCTCCGCAGCCGTCTCTTCCGCTGCCTCGTCCGGCGGGCCGGCCGCGGAGGCTTCGTCCGCTTCCTCGGCTTCGGTTTCCAACGTGGCGATGACCGTGCCGACATCGACGGTGTCGCCCTCTTCGACGAGCTGCTCCAGCAGCACGCCTTCGGCGGGCGAGGGGACCTCGGTGTCCACCTTGTCCGTGCCGATCTCCAGCAGCGTTTCATCCTGCTCGACCGAGTCGCCCGGCGTCTTGTGCCAGGCGATGATCGTGCCTTCGGTAATGCTCTCGCCCATCTTGGGCATCGTTACCTCAACCTTCGCCATGATGCGGTCCGCCGTTAGGCTGGTGGTTTGTACTTAGTTGTGCGAGACAGGCGGCGCCCCCGCTTCCGAAGGGGCGCCACGGAGGATGTAATGTAGGCATCGCGCGGATTCAAAGGAAACCCCCGCGCGATGTTGCACTACGCGATGAGCGGCGCAATGACGAGCGACACGACGGCGATGAGCTTGATCAAGATGTTGAGGCTCGGGCCGCTCGTATCCTTGAGCGGATCGCCCACCGTGTCGCCCACCACGGAGGCCTTGTGCGCCTCGCTGCCCTTACCGTGCGTGGCGCCGTCCACCATGATGTCGCTCTCGATGCGCTTCTTGGCGTTGTCCCACGCCCCGCCCGCGTTACTCTGGAAGATGGCGAACAGCACGCCCGAGACCGTCACACCGGCCAGCAGCCCGCCGAGCATGGACGGGTCGTAGAAGCCGACGACAACAGGCACAACCACGGCCAGCACGCCGGGCGTCACCATCTCGCGCAGGGCGGCTTTCGTGGAGATGTCGACGCAGCGCGTGTAGTCGGGCTTCGCCTCGCCTTCCATGATGCCCGGGATGTCGTTGAGCTGACGGCCAACCTCGTTGATCATGTCGCCGGCGGCGCGGCCCACGGCGCCCATCGCCATCGCGCTGAAGACGTACGGCAGCACGGCGCCGATGAGGAGACCAGCCAGGATCTTCGGCTCGGCCACGTCGATGTTGGGCACGCCGGCCTGCTGCATGTACGCGGCGAACAAGGCCAGCGCCGTCAGCGCGGCGGAGCCAATCGCGAAGCCTTTGCCGATGGCGGCCGTCGTGTTGCCCACGGCGTCGAGCTTATCGGTGCGTTCGCGGACCTCCGGCGGCAGCTCGGCCATCTCGGCGATGCCGCCCGCATTGTCGGAGATCGGCCCGTAGGCGTCCACGGCGAGCTGGATGCCTGTCACGCTCAGCATGCCGACGGCGGCGATGGCGATGCCGTACAGGCTGGCGAAGTAGTTGGCGCCCATGATGCTGAAGGCGATGATCAACGCGGGGATGCCGGCGGAGTACATGCCGACGCCCAGCCCGCTGATGATGTTGGTCGCCGTCCCCGTCACGCTCTGCTCGGCAATGCCGATCACGGGCTTCTTATCGGTCGCCGTGTAGTACTCGGTGATGAGGCCGATGAGCGTCCCGGCCAACAGGCCGATGACGACGGCGACGAAGATGCCCATGCTGGTATAGTCGAACGAGACGCCGGAAATGGGATTCTGGCCGGTCCAGCTTGCCGGCAGCATCCAGGTGATGATGAAGTACGACACCACGATCATGATGCCGACGGCGCCAAACTCGCCGATGTTGAGCCCCGTCTGCGGGTTGCCGCCCTCTTTCACCTTCACGAAGAAGGAGCCGATGATGGCAACGACGATCCCCACGCCGGCGATGACGAGCGGCAGCAACACGGCGGCCAGTTCGGCGGTCCCGCTCATGCTAGCGAACACGCCAGTGAAGGCCGAGCCCAGCACCATCGTCCCGATGATGGAGCCGACATAGCTTTCGAAGAGGTCGGCACCCATGCCGGCCACGTCGCCCACGTTGTCGCCCACGTTGTCGGCGATGGTGGCGGGGTTGCGCGGGTCATCTTCCGGAATGCCGGCGTAAACCTTCCCGGCGAGGTCGGCGCCCACATCGGCGGCCTTCGTGTAGATGCCGCCGCCTACGCGCGCAAAGAGCGCGATGGACGAGGCGCCCATCGAGAAGCCCGTGATGACGTTGATGACCTTGGGCGTCTCCCAACCGATGCCTGTGTAGACGAGCCACAGCACGCCGAGGCCGATGATGCCGAGGCCGACGACCGACAGGCCCATGACCAGGCCGCCCGAGAAGGCGACGTTCATGGCCGGGCTCAGGCCGGTGCGGGCTGCGTGCGTCGTGCGCACGTTGGCTTTGGTGGCAACGGTCATCCCGATGAAGCCGGCCAACCCTGAGCAGAAGGCCCCGACGATGAAGGAGACCGCGATGAGCCAGGACGAGTTGACCTGCCCCATGTTGGCGACCAGA
>JAAAPH010000318.1 GCA_009908415.1 Bacteroidota bacterium | reverse complement strand
CTGAGGAATCGAGGAGACGAAGCAGCAAAAACGTTGCTCCGGCTCTCCATTGCTTCGGCTCTCCGTTTCAATCTTTTCTTCTCTTCCCCCATCCCTCTTAGCCTCTTACCTCTTCCCCACCCCCAGCCCCTATGCTCTCGACGATCGACTACGTCGTCATCGCGGCCTACCTGGTTGGCGTCGCGGTCTTCGGCATCCTGGCCGGCGGCAAGCAAGAGTCGACCGCCGATTACTTTCTGGGCGGGCGCGACATGCCGTGGTGGGCCGTGTGCTTCTCGGTGGTGGCGACGGAGACGAGCACGCTCACCGTCATCGGCATCCCGGCCGTGGCGTACGGCGGCTCGCTCACCTTCTTGCAGCTCACGTTTGGGTACCTGCTCGGGCGCATTGCCGTGAGCCTCTACTTTCTGCCGAAGTACTACGCCGGCCAGCTCTCCACGGCGTACGCCTTTCTGGGCAATCGCTACGGCGAGGGCATGCAGGCCACGGCGTCGATCACGTTCCTCGTCACGCGCCTCCTGGCCGATGGCGTGCGCCTCTTCGCGACGGCCATCCCGCTGAAGGTGATTGCAGACACCGTCGGCCTGTCCGTGAGCTACTTCGAGATCATCCTCGTGATCGGCGTGGTAACGGCGCTCTACACGCTGGTGGGCGGCATCAAGGCCGTCGTCTGGATGGACGTCGTGCAGATGCTCCTCTACATCGCCGGCGCCCTTTTTGCCATCGTCTCGCTGTTTGGCAGCGTGCCGGACGACTGGTGGCAGCAAGCGGTGGCCGCCGGCAAAACAGACCTGATCGACCTCGGCGTGGGCCAATCGATCAGCGCGTGGATCACGCAACCCTACACGTTTGCGACGGCCGTGATCGGCGGGGCCATTTTCTCGATGGCCTCCCACGGCACCGATCAGCTCATCGTGCAACGGCTCTTGGCCTGCCGCAGTGAGACGGACAGCCAGAAGGCGCTCATCGGGAGCGCCTTCGTCGTGATGCTTCAGTTTGCCCTATTTCTGGCCGTGGGCCTGCTGCTGTGGAACCACTACGGCGGTGCCTCGATCGAGGCGCTCGGCCTGCGCCGCACCGATGAGATCTTCCCGAAGTACATCATCGAGGGGCTGCCGATGGGCGTATCGGGCCTCCTGCTGGCCGGGATCGTGGCCGCCGCGATGAGCTCGCTGTCGTCGTCGCTCAACGCACTCGCCTCGTCGTCGATGAACGACCTGTACGAGCACGTGATGGGCGCCCCGGTGAACCCGGATCGGGGGCTGCTCATCTCACGCGGGCTCACGCTGTTCTGGGGGGTCGTCTTCATCGGGTTTGCGAGCCTCTTCCAAGACAATGAAAACCCGGTCGTCGAGCTCGGCCTCTCGATCGCCTCGTTCACATACGGCGGCCTCCTGGGCGTCTTCCTGCTCGGCCTGTGGCACCGGGGCACGCGGCAGCGCGACGCCATCCTCTCGTTTCTCTTCACCATTGCCGTCATGGTGCTTATCATCTTCGGCGTCTGGTACGGGCCGGAAACGGGGTGGGTCTTCGTCTTCAACCCGTCCGAAGCGGACATCGCAGCGTCGAACCTGCGCTCCATCGGTTGGCCGTGGTACACGGCCATCGGCGCGGGGGTGAACCTGGGCGTGGGGAGCTTGCTGGCCCTGCGCCACCGCACGCCGCAACCGGCCGAATGACCCCCTCTTCATGCTTAAGCAACGACCGCAGACCGCGATAATGCATACGGGAGCGGCGCTACGAGGAGTCGGCTTGGCCCGTCTTTTGTTTCGCCTCTTGCAGAACCCCTCATCATCAACGCTGTCGCCTTTGCGATCTCCCGTCCCGGGTCGTTATGCCCTCGCGCTTCCGGCAACGCCATTCGGTCCCGACCTCGCCCCGTGCGGTGCTGAGCTGGTTCACGCATCCGGGTGAAACCCCCGACCCGCACACGCTGCGCCGGAAACAGCTGCTCGTGACGAGCTCATTGGTCATCGGGCTCATCGCGCTTTTCTTCAGCTACACGACGAAAGCGCTGCAGCCGGATATTGTGTTCATTCCGGGCCTGCTCTTCCTGATCGGCCTATGCATGCTGCTGAATCCGTTCCTGCTCCGGTGGCGGCATAACCACGAGCTTCCGGGCCTGCTGCTGATCGCCGAGCTGCTCATCGCGCTGTCGGTGATCATCACGGCGGACGAAGGCTTCATGCCGGCCACGATGCTCTTCCTCCCCGTCGTGCCGTTGCTAGCCACGTTTTTGGTGGGTCCTCGGGTCGGGGCCATTGCGGCGGTGGTCATCGTCGCCGAAGTCGGCACATTCTACGCGCTGGACGTCGCTGGCTACGCGTTTCCCCGGCACTTTACGCCGGGCCAGGAAGCCCTGCTCGACATGTTCGTGCTCAACGCGTTGGTCATCTGCACGGCGTGGTTGGGCTGGATGTACGAGAGCCAGTCGATCCGCAGCCTGCGCCACATGAATGCCGAGCTGCAGGCCGCGCGGGATGGTCTCGAAGAAAAGGTGGCAGAGCGCACGGCCGCACTCGCCGAGGTCAACGAGAACCTGGAAGCCGAAATCACTGAACGGTGGCGGGCCGAGCAGCGGCTCCGCACCAGCGAAGAGCGGTTTCGCGCACTCGTGCAACATGCTTCCGACATCATTATCGTGTTGGATGCCGAGGGCACGATCAAGTACCTCAGCCCGTCGCACGAGCGTATATTGGGTTACGCGCCGGAAGAGCGGATCGGTGCCCAGCCGTTCGACCGGATTCACGAGGAGGACCTTCCTGCCGTGCGCGCGGCCTTCACCGCCAGCCTACAGCAGCCAAGCGAACTGATTAGCGTCGAGTACCGCACGCGCCACGCCGACGGCCACTGGGTCCACCTGGAAGCGAAGGGGGTCAACCTGCTGGACGACGCCGCGGTGGAAGGCATCGTGGTCAATGCGCGCGACATTACCGAGCGCTACCGCTACGAGCAGTATCTGCGTGCCGCCAAGGAGGACGCCGAGGCGGCCACACGCGCGAAGTCGGCGTTCCTGGCCAACATGAGCCACGAGATCCGCACGCCGATGAACGGCGTCATCGGGATGACGAGCCTGCTGCTCAACACGGAACTCGATAGCACCCAGCGCGAGTACGTCGACATCATTCGCACCAGCGGCGACAGCCTGCTTTCGATCATCAACGACATTCTCGACTTTTCGAAGATCGAGGCCGGGCGCATCGAGCTGGAGGAGCATACGTTCGACGTGCGCACGGTGGTCGAAGAGGCGCTCGACCTGGTCGCGCCGCACGCTGCCGAAAAGGACCTCGAACTGGCCTACCTCGTGGATGAGGACGTGCCCGCCGCGATCCGCAGCGACAGCACGCGCCTCCGGCAGATCCTCGTCAACCTGCTCAGCAACGCGGTCAAGTTTACTGACGAGGGCGACGTCTTCGTCACGGTAGAGCCCGTGACGTGCACCGAGGACGAATGCGAGCTTCACATTGCCGTGCGCGACACGGGCAGCGGCATTCCCCCCGACCAGCAGGCGTCGCTCTTCGACGCGTTCAGCCAAGTGGACGTGTCCATCACGCGCAAGTACGGCGGCACGGGGCTGGGACTGGCCATCTGCAAGCGCCTCTCGGAGCTGCTCGGCGGCTCGATCGACGTCGACAGCGAGGTGGGCGCGGGCTCTACGTTCCACGTCACGTTTCAGGCGAGCGTCGCGACGGTGGAGAACGCGACAGCGCCCGACTTCTCGGGGCTGCGCGTCCTCATCGTGGACGACAATGCGACGAACCGGTACGTCCTGTCGCACTACGCCCAATCGTGGGGCATGACGCCGCACGCCACGGCCGACCCGGCCGAGGCGTTGCACTGGACGCGCCGCGGCGCCTCCTTTGACCTGGGCCTGCTCGACATGCAGATGCCGACCATGAGCGGCGACGAGCTGGCCGACACCATTCACGCTGAGGGCGGCAGTGCGGCCCCGCCGCTCATCATTCTGAGCTCCATCGGCCAGCGCCCGCAGGACACCCCTGCCGTCTCGTCGTGGTTGACCAAGCCCATCAAACCCGAGCGGCTGCATCAGGAGATCGCCGCCGTGCTGGGCACGTGGGGCGAGGACGCCGCTGCGGCGCCGGACCGGGCGTCGTCCTCGGTCGAACCGCCCGATCCTACCCTGCGCATCCTGCTCGCTGAAGACAACCCGATCAACCAGAAGGTGGTGCAGCGCATCCTGGAGCGTTTCGACTGCCGCGCCGATGTGGCGGGCAACGGGATGGAGGTGCTGGACATGCTCGACCAGATGCCCTACGATGTGGTGCTGATGGACGTGCAGATGCCGAAACTCGACGGCCTGGAGACGACCCGGCGGATTCGCTCCGTCTACGGCGCCGAGGGTCCCCGCATCATCGCGCTGACGGCCAACGCCATGCAGGGCGATCGCGAGCGGTGCCTCAACGCCGGGATGGACGACTACATCAGCAAGCCGATCCAGGCCGAAGATCTGGCCGTTGCGCTGCGCACGGTGCCGCGTCGCACGGCCTCTTCCGTGGACGCGTAAGGCTGCCCTCGCCGCGCGTGGCGTCTTCGCTACTGCCACCCGGCGTCCTTGGCCCTTCCCCTCGCGGAGCCTCTTCCATCGGTGGCGCCTCGCCCGAGCGGCGGTCCCGCATGTCGCTTCCAGCAGATAGCCCCTTCATCTCCTACCCCGCCCTGGACGCGCTCTTCGGGCCCGGTCTTCCCCCCAACGCAAAAAAAACCGGCGGCCACGTTGCATCCTCAGGAGCTGCTTGGTGGATGGATGCGACGGCAAGACACAGTGGGCGACGCAGCAAAACGGCTACGGCGCTCGCCCTGTAGCGCCGCTACAGCGGTCCGTACGATAACAGGCATCCTATGTAGGTCGACAAAAATTCTTTAGCTGTAAGCTGTCATCGCGAGGAGACGACGAAGGCGGCGACGCGGCGATCTCCTCGTTTGTGCCGCTACCATGGAGATGGCCACGCCTCCGTTGGAGGCTCGCAATGACAACTTCAACAAACGTCTTTATACGTTTCTACCTAGCTTCAAACGGAGTCCGTACGAGAGGCCGAGCACGAGCCCGGCTGCGCGGACGACTGCCGCAGGGCTTCGGCTAACGCCTCGGTATCGACCGGTTTGGCCACGTAGTCGTCCATCCCGGCATCGAAGCATCGCTGGCGGTCCTCTTTCATGGCAGAGGCTGTCATCGCAATGATGTATGGGCGCGTGTCGACCGCTCCCTCCACGATGTGCCGTGTGGCTTCCAGTCCGTCCATCCCAGGCATCTGCAAGTCCATGAGCACCACGTCGTACGGCTGGCGCCTCAGCGCATCGATCACCTCATGGCCGTCGGCCACGATATCAGCCCGGTAGCCCAAGCGGTGCAGTTGCTGGCGCGTTACCTTCTGGTTCACGAGGTTGTCCTCGGCAACCAGGATGCGGAGCGGATGCTCATCAGCGAGCGCGCGCTCCGATGGCGTGGCATCGCCCTGGGCGGGGTTCGAGGCGGCATCCAGCGCGCCCTGCAGCCCCTGGAGCAGACGCGCTGGTTTGATCGGTTTGGTCAAGCACCTCGTGCATCCGGCGTCGCGGGCGGCCTCTTTGGCCTCGCGGCCCCCGATGGGCGTAAACAGCACGATCGGTGTCGCACCGTGCGAGGACCGCGAGCGAATCGCTTGCGCGAGCGCCACGCCGTCGGCTTCGGGCGTGCGCATGTCAACCAGGAGGAGGTCGAACGCATCGCCGGCCTCCTCAAGGCGCGCCATGGCCTCGTCCTCTGAGGCGGCCGTGTCGACGGCGAGCCCCCATCGGGTAGCGTATTCGTGCAGGATCCTCCGGCCGACGTCGTAATCGCTCGCGATGAGTGCGCGGCGCCCCTCCAGGCCCGGTTGTACCCCCTGCTCGTGGGCCTGGGGTGCGTCCTTGTCAACAGCATCCAGCGCGACCACGAAGCGAAAGGTGGATCCCTCGCCCGGCGTGCTGTCAAGCTCGATGCGCCCCCCCATCATCTCGGCGAGTTGCTTGCTGATGGTAAGCCCCAGCCCCGTGCCGCCGTACTTGCGCGTCGTGGAGTCGTCGGCCTGCACGAACGACGCAAAGAGCTTATCCTGTTTGTCCTCCGGAATGCCGACGCCCGTATCGCGCACGGAAAAGACCAGCGCACGCCCGTCCGCCGACGTCGCTGCGGCGGTCGTCTCGACGCGCACCTCGACGGCGCCCTCTTCCGTAAATTTGACGGCATTGGATAAAAAGTTGGTAATGATCTGCCGGACCCGCGTCACGTCGCCTTCTACCCAGCCGGGCACGTCGGCGCCGACGGAGTAGGCAAGCGCCAGGTTCTTCTCGGCCGCTTGGTGTGCAACGAGGTCGAGTGCGTCCTCGACGCAGGTGCTTACGGCGAAGGGCTGCGCCTCCAAGTCCAGCCGGCCCGCCTCGATCTTCGAAAAGTCAAGGATGTCGTTAATAAGGTCGAGCAAGGCGTTGCCGCTGGTGCGGATTGTTTCGGCATACTCGCGCTGTTGCCCGTTAAGCGCCGTTTCGAGCAGCAGGCTCGTCATCCCGATGACGCCGTTCATCGGCGTGCGGATCTCGTGGCTCATGTTGGCGAGGAAGGCCGACTTCGCGCGCGTGGCCGCCTCGGCCTGTTCGCGAGCCTGCTCCAGTTCAAAAACGGTATGGGCAAGGTCCCGGCTGTTGCGCTCCAGCGCTTCCTTGGTTTCTTCGAGGTTGGCCGCATACTCGCGCAGTTGCTGCTCGCGCTCCACCCGGTTGGTGATATCGCGGAAGTACCAGATGCGTCCGAAGTATGCGTCGCCGTCATCAACGGGCCGCGAGTGGCGCTCGAACACGCGTCCGTCGTTCAGCCGCACCTCATCGTGGCTCGACGCGCGGGGTTGGTCGTACAAGTCCTCGACCGTCGCGATGAACGCCTCGGGGTCCTCCACCTGTTTCAGCGCCCAGGCGAGCGCCTCATCGTCCGCACCGCGCTCCACGACCTCGTCGGGGAGGTTCCACAGCTCAGCAAAGCGGCGGTTGTAGGAAGCAATCTGGCGATTATCGTCGACGATGAGGATGCCGTCCGGGGAGGCTTCCTGCTGCGCCTTGAGGATGGAGTGGTTGCGCCGCAGGGCCTGCTCGGCCTGTTTGCGCTCGGTGATGTCCATGTGCGTGCCCACCACGCGCGCCGCCGAACCGTCGTCGTTCCACGCCGTCACGCGCCCCCGGTCGAGGATCCAGCGCCACGACCCGTCCGTGTGCCGCATCCGCACCTCCATATCCATTTCGTCCTTCGTGCCGCGGGCCAAGGCGTCGATCGCGGCCTCGACGTGGGGCTTGTCGTCGGGGTGCAGGTGATTGAAGTAGAAATCAGGGTCTTTCTCTACCTCGTCGAGCGTGTAGCCCAGCATGGCCGCCCACCGCTCGTTGTACTCGGTCTCCTCCGTGTTCAGGTTGGCATCCCACGTGCCGAGATCACCTCCGCGTAGGGCCATATCGAGCTGGCGCTGGCTTTTTCGCAGGGCCTGCTCGGCCTGTTTGCGCTCGGTGATGTCCATGTGCGTGCCCACCACGCGCGCCGCCGAACCGTCGTCGTTCCACGCCGTCACGCGCCCCCGGTCGAGGATCCAGCGCCACGACCCGTCCGTGTGCCGCATCCGCACTTCCACGTCCATCCGGTGCGGCGCTTCCTGGATGGCGGCCTCCATGGCGGCCTCCACGCGCGGCCGGTCGTCCGGGTGCAGCCGCTCGAAAAAGAAGTCTGGCGTGTACTCGATCTCTTCCTCGGCATACCCGAGCATGGCGGCCCACCGCTCGTCGTAGAAGCAATAGCCGGTGTTCAGGTTGGCATCCCAGAGGCCCAGTTCCCCACCCTCCAAGGCCATATCCAACCGGCGTCGCTCCTCCTGCAGCCGCGCGCGGCTGTCCTGCAAGGCCTGCTCGGCCTCTTTGCGCTCGGTGATGTCGAGCAGCACGCCGTTGAAGGTCAGCCGGCCGTCGCGCTGTTCCGGCTGCGAAAGCCCCTGCAACCAAATGGTCGTGCCGTCGGGCTTCGTGAAGGGCATTTCGAAGGCCCAAGGCTCTCCCCGGTCGACGGCCTCGGCCACCGAGGCGACGAACCGGTCCCGGTGGCTGTCGGGGATGCACGCCACGAATCGCTCGAAGAAGCCGCTCGGGTCCGGGTCGAGCCCGAGGAGGGACTGCGCGCGGTCGCTGATGAAGTTGGCGGCATACCCGCCGTTTGGCGTGGCAAAGAAGTCGTAGATGACGCCCGGAATGCTGTTGGCCAGGCCGCGCATGCGGGCTTCGCTGCGCTCGCGGGCCTCAGCAGCGCGCTTGCGCTCGGTGATGTCGGTATCGATGCCGCCCATGACCGTGGGACGCCCTGCATCGTCGTACTGCAGCCGGATGCTGCGCCGGACCCATCGCACGTCGCCGCTGGGCTGTATGATGCGGCACTCAAAGTCGACCGCACCCGTCTCGAACAACCGCTCGCTGTGATGCTCGATGACCTCCCGGTCGTCCCCGTGGGTCATCGTGAGCCACAGCTTCGGATCATCGAAGAAGTCGTCGGGAGCGTGGCCGTAGACCGAGGTCGTTGCCTCGTTGATGTAGCGGAGCTGCTGACCAGCCGGGTCGGTGGGTTGCTCGGGGTCGAGGTCGAGCGCCCACACGACGTTGTCCAGCGACTGCAACAGGTCTTGGAAACGGGCCTCGCTCCGTTCAAGGGCATC
>JAAAPH010000219.1 GCA_009908415.1 Bacteroidota bacterium | reverse complement strand
GTGGGGATCCTTGGCGATGATCGCGTTCTTGAACCCAGCCGCCGCGAAGGCCTCTTGCCAATCCTCGACCCCCTGCTTGATGTAGGGTCGCCACATCTCCGGGGTAGCGGGGTCGATGTAGTAGACGATGGGCTCGACCGGTTCCACGAGTTCCCCACGTGCAAACGCGTCCGGGTCGCTCGGCTCCAACCGCCAGCGCGTGATGAAGCACTCCTCGGCGGCCTTCTGCGCGTCCGCGCTGTAATTCACGCGCTCCACGCTGAAGTACCCCACCCGCTCGTCGCAGAGGCGCGGTCGCATTGGCTCGGCCGGCAGCAGCACCATCGAGTGGTTCATCTCCAGGGTGATGGCGTTCGTTGCGCTGTTCGAGGGCGGGTCGTCCGCCTCGTAGGTCAGCACGCTCGCGACGTCCACGTTTTCGGGGAAGCTCTGCACCTCCTGGAGGAACGTGCGATCGCTGTCGAGCCGGCGCACCTCGTAGCGCTCACGGCGGGACTTCGACAATCCGAGCGCCGGGATGTCGGTCGTAAAGAGCTCCGTCACATCGATCACGGTGCTCGTCGAGTCCGGCCCGATCGCCGCGATGGGGAAGCTTTTGATGATGGGCTCGACATTCGAGTTTTGGACGGCGCGGTAAATCGGATCGTCTTCATCGGCCGTGTTTTCATAGCTGACCACACGCAGCATCACCCGGTTGTTCATACGCGTCCAGCGCAACACGTGCGTGTGCGCCTTCTCGCCGCCGTATCCGACGTTGTCTGCCGTACGGGCGATGCGGGTGACCATCAGCATCTCGGTCCCCAGCAAGGAGTCCGGGACCTCGTAGTACAGCTTGTCCTCAATCTGGTGTGTCGTAAACAACCCATCGTCGGTGTCCGCCGCGGCGGTGATTACCGCATCATAGGGTTGCGTTCCCTCCGTCGTGTTCTGTGCGGTCCCCGGGGCCTCCCCGCGCTCGGCCCCGCGCATCCCGGCACAGCCGGCCGTGAAGAAAACAACGGCCACGAGACTTGCGAGCCAACATCGATACATAAACTCCCTCAATTGGCGAATGGAACGACGAAACGAGACGTGGCGCGGATCACCGCGTTTGAACGGTTTGGACCGCCACCAGACGATCGGTGTTCAGCGTCCGATCCCTGTAATACACGAAGGCCGTATAGCGGTCCCGCGCGGGAGGCAGCGTACGCCGGAGCATCTCCTGCAGCGCCGGGTCGTCGGACGTGTAGTAGTATTCGTAGAGGCCCTGCTTGAGCAGTCGCTCGCCCTCATACCGGCCCCGTACCGCCTGCCACGTCATGCGGGTGGTCCCTCCGAAGTTCCCCTCCAGGTACACGTCCCGGCTCAGCGGCTGCTCGCCCGGTGGGACGAAGCGGAACTGCGTGGTGACGTACTCGGCTTCGACGTCCGGTTCGCCGAAACCCCGCACGGCCCCATCGACGACGATCTGCCCGTCGAGCGGTGGGGCCGTGGCGACGTTGCCGGGAAACTGGGCGTAGTCCGGCTGGAGCCGCACGTGATACGGCGTCACGGTCCGATCCATCCCCTCGATGGATCCACCATTCCGCAGCGCGCTCAGGTCCAAATAGTAGTCCGCTGTCGTGGGCGAGAAGGCGCGCCGGCGGTAGAGGTCGAACTCCAGCGTGGGCTGGCTGGCCAGGCGCGGCCGGTCGGTGCAGCGGGCCGTGGCGAGACGTCCGTTGCGCACGAAGCACGTCTCGTACTGGAAGGGGGTGCCCTGAAGGCTCGGAGACGGCGTAAACTGAGCAAGCGGCAAATCGGACGGGCGCTGCTGGCCGCTCACCGGCACCCCGTCGATCCGCATCGCGATGGACCCTGCCTCCTCGGTGATAAAGAAGGCTCGTTCGAAGAGGACGTTGGCGCGCTGACCCTGCTCGGTGACGCGCAGGATGTAGTTGCCGCTCACGCGAAACTGAATGTTGTCGTTCGGAAACTGATAGGTGTAGTGCGTGTAGCTGATGGCCGTGCCGCGTGATGGGGTATACGTGAGGAGGTTGTCATCCTGGAACGAATCCATGTACTCGGCCGGCGAGAGATCGCGGTCCCACTCCCGGTCGGCGTGATAGAAATACACCGACAGGGGGCGCCCGGTCGGCTCCATCAGGTCGAATTCGAGCGTGAGCCCCTCTCCGGGTGCGCGCAGCGAGAGCACCGGCAGCTGGCGCTCGGTGCCGTTGGCGTACAGTTGGATGGTCTGGACGATCTCATCAGAGGGGGCAAGGCGCGGGCCGGCGTCCGCTTCGCGCGACGACGCGGCCGTCGTCTCGGCCGTGCTGCCCCCGTCGTCGTTCGACTCTTGCGTGGTGGCGCACCCGGTTAGAACGACCAGCGCCAGCACGACGCACAGCATTCCCCCCCCGATTTGCCTCCTAAAAAGACGGCCGTCGCTACGATAACCCATGCGCGTAAAGAACCCGAAAGTGATAGAGTAAATGGTGGATAGTACGCCGGTCGCGCTGCTTGGTTGTGTGGAGGGCGTGCGACGGACCGCGCCCTGAAGAGGGCCGATAGGAACTACCTGTCAGGGCGTGGTGTGAGACGGCATGCGCGTGCTCGCAGCGGTCGAGTTGCCCGCTTGGCGCTGCGCCCACTGCGCGTGGTGCATAAGATCCTCGGCGGCCGCGGACAAGTTCAGCGCGCCGACGGCGCGGAACGCGCGAGCGGCCTGATCCGCCCAATCGATGGCCTGCGCGTGCGCACCCTGCCCCAGCGCACTCACCGCTTGCCATCGAAGCCGCTCCCGCCGGAGGATGCCGTGGTGTCGCTTTGGCAGGTCGGGCGCCAGCGGCTGCGGGATTGTGTCCCACAGTGCCGACGCACGGTCGTACCGGCCGGCGGCCATCCATTGACGGGCCGCCCAGGCGGCTACAGCGGGTGTACGGTGCGGGAGCGCATGGAGACGCCGCGCCTTTACGGCCGCCGAATCGCCAGACACCAGGATACGAACCACGTCCGGCCGGTCCGATACAGCCCAGCGATGCGCGACATGCGCTTGGGTCTCGTGTTGAAAGGATGGCACCTGATCGATGACGGCTAGGTATTGCTGCCGCGCCGCGGCAGGCTGCCCGGCTATAACGTACGCGTCCCCGAGCGAAAATGCGAGAGCTGGCGTGTCGCCGTGCGCCAGCGTATCGAGCTGCTGGATCACCCCGTTGGCCGCGCCCCGAGCCAGCCGGACGTGCGCCAGGAGCCGGTGGGCCGCCGCAAAACGCGGCCGGTCGTCCAGCGCTGCGGTGACGTGCTCGATGGCCGCGGCCGTGTCTCCACGTGAGAGCGCTGCCTGACCGGACCGGTAGGCCCGCCGATATGGAGGCACGTAATGCGGGCACCGCTGCTCAAAGAGCGAGGGCCGCGCGAACCGACGTGTGACGAGCGCTTCAGCGTCTCGCGCGATCAGCGGCATGGCATGCATGGAGGCCGCCCACGCCTGGGCAAGGGAATCCAGCGGTTGCCCGTACACGGATTCGAAATCGGCATGCGCGTAGACGGCGCGAAGCCGCTCCGGCCCGTACCGATCGATCAGAAACTCCACGAAGGCGCCCATGGTGGTGTACGAGACGGCGCCGCGGCCTGTCCAAAACCCCAGGGGCTGCAGACGCGCGGCCACTTGTGCCGCCACATCGCGTGGGGCGGACTCCTCAGCGCTCAGCAGGGCGGCCGAGACCTGCTCGCGCGGCGTCGGCATCCCCCGAGGGGGCTCCAGGGCTACAGCCGTCCCCTCCACGAGCCCTACGGCCCACGAGGCGTTCAGCACAGGCAGCCCAAACTGGCGGGAAAAGACGTGGACCAATTCGTGCCCAAACGTGGCGTCGTAGCGATCCAGCAGCACGTGTACCTGAGGCTGCGCGAGCCAGACCGGGGCGACGCTCGTGGTGCGCGCGCCGGTGAGCTGCGCCTTGGTATCGGCATCCGGATACAGGTAACTGGCAACCCGGTCCGGCCCGTCCATCTGCAGCCGCGCCTCCAGCCAGGCGTAGCGGTACTCATGCTCCTGCGCGATGGCTTGCAGTACATGCGGCTCCACCGACGCTGGGTCGTAGTAAATATCGAAGTGCTCCGTGGCGTGGTGCCCACCGAGCTCGTGCTGCAAAACCCGAGCGGGGGTATTAAACCCGAGCGTGCCGGCCCCCACATACGCGGCCCCGATCAGGCCCATCAGCACGACCGGCCCGAACCGCTCGCTCCAATGCACGGCGCGGCCGCGTAGCCACCGCCCCACGAGATATGCGAGGCCCGCCCAAAGCAGCGTAAGTGCACGGAACGCAAAAAGTCCGGGCCGGATGGCCAACTCTTCGTCATAGATCGGCCCAAGGACGCCGCCGAACACATGGTTGTAGGTGTAAAACTGCGGATGCAGTCCCAGGTCGTAGAGCGGTCCCACGATGGCAAGACCCAGCCCCAGCACAGCAAGCATCGCCTTTTGCCGCCGCCACCCCGTACCGCTCAGCGCATAGGCCACCGCCACGGCAAAGACGACGGTGACCCCCGGAAACAGGCCATAGAAGAACGCCCCGCGCACGTAGTCACAGTTTGGCGTCCAGAGCAGTGAAACGGTAAGGAGCACCAAGGGCACAAGCAGCGCTCCTCCTTGCGTCGCAAGGACGTGCCCGACCGGCAGGGGCACGGGCCGGTTGAAGGCCGTCAACGCCGCCCAGCCGGCCACAAAAAACGCGACGAAGGCCACCACGGCGGCCGATTCGACGTGCACGATGTTGAACAACGGCACCGGCCACAGCACTACCCCCAACGCCACGTACGTCAAAATGACTCTTGGCGTCGTCATGACAACGAGGATCCAGCACGCTTCGGATGAGGCCCGAGGGCATTAGAGCAGGTCGAAGGAAATCCCGACCGACAGCACCTCCTTGATCTGGACGTCCTGGCTTCGGTTGGCGTCGTAGAGCATGACGTACTCCAGCCCCACGTTGAGCCAGCTGTTCACGCGCATTGTAATCACGTTCTCCCAAAGCACGTCGAGCGGCTCGCTCCCCGCCGTGAGGGATTGAAAAAGGTTGAGGCTCGACTGATACCGCACGTTGGTGACGATCTCGCGGTCTACAGACGTATCCGACTCGATGCCGCCCTCGGCTCGCACGACGCGTTCCGGATCCACATCGTAGAGCACGCGCAAGGCTTCGTTGCGCACAACGGTTTCTTTGCCCGCCACACCGAGGCGGGTGGCGACCCAGGGGGCCGGCTCATAGGTAAGACCAAGCGATTGCGTCAGGACGGCCGGCGAGAAGAACTCTGAGGTCTTCACCGGCAGGGTGCGTTCCACGTCATCGGAAAAAGGATCTTCATCGTAGTTGAACCCCTCAGCAAACTGGGTGCGCAGGGCCGCCGAAATGGTCGGCCGGAAGGTGCGCAGGAACCCATCGCCCTGGTACTGCAGGCCCGCGCGCAAACGGATCAAATCGTCCGATTTACGCACCGCCAGCGTGTCCTGCTGGACGAGGCCGAACGCCAGGCGCAGCTCGTACGTCTGAATCCAGTGGTCGCCGCCGCGCACGAACGTGCCATCGACCGAGCTGGTGAGGGACAGCGTGTTCAGCCCGCCCTCCTGCCAGTTGCTGTACGCTGCTTGCGATCCCGACAGCTTGCCCGTCAGGCTGGTATTCCAGGCCCTGTCCTCCGGGACCTCGACGTCCTCTTGGGCCTGTGCATCGGGGGACGCAACAACCATCAGAATTAGCAGAAATGAAAAAATCAGCCGGAAAGACATGGGAATAGGGACGTGTAATGAAAAAGGTATAGACCAGTGCTGCACCGCACCCCCGCTTCAGATGCGACGCCATGTAGAATGAGAAAAGTACAACGCCGGATCCATCGCACCCGGATGCCTCCCCCCAGCCCGGAGAAATGCTATATAATTTCAAACGAAACGCCGACCGACAGCACCTCCTTGATCTGGACGGCCTGGCTTCGGTTGGTATCATAGAGCATCACATACTCCAGCCCTACATTAAGCCAACTGTTCACGCGCATATTCACAAGGCTCTCCCAGATGACATCGACCGGCGACGGTTGCACCACAGCTTTAAATAACGTCAGCGTGGACTGGAGTTGTACGTTTTGGGCCACCTCGCGATTGACCGTGGTCACCGATTCAACCCCCACTTCGTACCGCACGTTGCGCGTGGGATCCACGTCGTAGAGCGGGCGCAGGCGTTCGATGAGCACGACAGTTTCCTTACTGGCGGCACTGAACCGCTCGGAAAACCAACTGCCGGCGTCGTAGGTAAGCCCAAGCGACTGGGTCAGCGTTGCCGGCGCGAATAGGTCGGACGTCTTGATGGGCGGGGGCCGTCCCGCGCCGAACGGATCCTTGTCGTAGTTGAACCCAGCAGCAAACTGGGTCCGCATCCCTAGTGCGATCGTCGGGTTAAACACCCGGAAGAACCCGTCGCCGATGTAGCTGAGAGCTCCCGCGAGCCGGATCAGGTCCTCGGCCTTGCGGACGGCCAGCGTGTCTTGCTGGACGATCCCGAACGAGAGCCGCATGTCGTAGGCCTGTACCCAGCGATCCGATTCGTACTCCAGCCGGCCGTCCAGGGTACTCGTAATGGACAGCGTGTTGAGTCCCCCTTCCTGCCAATTCCTATAGGCGGCCTGGGACCCCGACAATTTGCCGGCAAGATCAACATGCCATCCACCCTGCACCGAGTCCGGCACCTCGACCGGCTGGCCATAAAGCGGGCGGCTCGATACGAGCACCACCCCAAGGAGGACACAAGCTAGATGCAGGAGGCAACGGCGCATGTCCGGCAGCGCGAGTGCAAACGGCAGATACAACAAAAGAGGCTATGCCGCCATTCGACATAGCCTCCTTTCCTGCGTACGAGGACAGGCAACACGCGAGATTCTAGAGCTCGGTATTCTTGATCTCCTGAATCTCCTGGCGCACTTCATGGGCCAGGTTCTTGAGGTTCATCATGGCTTTTCGTGCTCGCGTCCCGGCCGCCTTGTTGCCCTTCTCATAGAACTTCATCAGGTCTTCCTGAGCATCCTCCAGGATGCCTGTCAGTTCTTCGTAGCGCTCTTCAAATCGGCTCATCTTGTACAGCCTCCGTCTCGTTTTAGTTTGCAGAAAAAATACTGGATGTGGGGGTGCTCCCATGAATTCTGCGGAGAACATAACATCCCCTTAACCGGCTGTCAAGCCGATATAAGCGGTTTCGAGGGCCTCCCAGGACCACATCTTTAATTTACCAGAACGTTCACGGTTGCACCTGTGTCCCGGCCGGACCCGGGTCTGCAAAGAGCCCCTCCAGGGTTGTAATCAGTCCGGGGACCCCGTTCCCCACGATCTGCCGCACGGCGTTCGGCTCCGGCAGCGGCCCGTCGTCGGGCAGGGCGTCGAGGCTCACCGCGTCGCGGATTCCGGTCGCATCCGCCAGGCCCGGTTGCGTGCCGGTGGTAAAGAAGACGGCCCGTGGGGCGAGCGCGTCGAAGGACTGTGCCAGGGCAACGAGCGCGTCGGCCGCCGCCACCTCGCGCACGCGGCCTTCTTCCGGATGACGAACGAGCGCGGACACAACCGGCACGACGCGTTGCTTCAAGAGCGCCTCGACCCACCCCGCCTTCCGCGCCGTAACGGCTCCATCCTTCAGTTGGAGCAGATTCCGATCGACCCCTTGGATGCCCACAGCGGGCACCACCTCGTCGGTGAGCATGGCGACGACCTTTTGGTTCGTCTCGCGCACAGCCCGTTCCACGAGCCGCACCTGCTCGGGCTCCGTAACGTCGAGCACGCCGCCGGTGCGCTCGGGAAAGAACCCCTGGCTTTCTAGCGTCCGCTCCACTTTCTCCCCGCTCCCATGCACAAGTAGGCACAGCGGATCGCCGGCCGGGGCCTGATGCATCTGCTGCGCCAGGTTGTTGATGAAGATCTCGTCGCCCGAGTGGTAGCGGTCGAGATACACCAGGTAGAGCGTCTCTTTCACGGCAGGGCGGGCCATATACGTCGAATAGCGGTTGGTTCAGTACGGCGTCGGACCTTAAACGTCTAGGCGCCGAAACGTTCAGCCGGAGCTGCGCGCGTTGACGATGCCTGCCCCGAAGATTTTCTTAAGGATGTTCCCTTGTCGTACGTGTCCGACGAATCGACCCGCTCTGGCCATGCTACGCCTCCTCCCACCGGGCCTCTTGATGAGCCTCCTGGTGAGCACGCTGATGAGCCTTCTCGCTCCCCCCGCCCCCGCGCAAGATGCAGCACCGCGCTCGCACGACGCCCTCCGCGATTCGATTGAAGCCGTCCTCGACCGCACCGGGGCGCCGGGCGCCGGCGTCGTGCTCTTCTCGGCCGACTCCATCCGGTGGGAAGGCTACGTTGGCCTCGCCGATCGCGCAGCAGACCGTCCGGTGACGGCGGAAACTGTATTTCGCGCGGGCTCCATCTCGAAGAGCCTGGTGGCCACGGCGGTGCTGCTGCTCGTCGAAGCCGGGCGCCTGGACCTGGACACTCCCGTGCGCGACCTGGTGCCGGAGATCGAGATTCAGAACCCATGGGCCGAGACGCATCCGGTGCGGGTGGCGCACCTGCTCGAACACACCGCCGGATTCGACGACCTACACCTCCACGAATACACGTCGCGCGCGCCGCGCATCCCGCTCCGCGAGGGGCTCACCGTCAATCCCGCCACGCGCCAGGTGCGCTGGCGGCCCGGCCTCTACTACTCGTATTCGAACGCAGGCCCGCCGGTGGCTGCATACC
>JAAAPH010000461.1 GCA_009908415.1 Bacteroidota bacterium | reverse complement strand
CACGATGCTGCCCGAAACGAAAGACGCGGACTTCAGCTGGGAGAACTTCCAAAACCGCGTCAACAGCGAGCTGGCCGACGTCCTCGGCAACTTCGTGAACCGGACCATGACGTTCGCCACGCGCTACTTCGACGGCCATGTGCCGCCGCTGGCCGATCCGCGCCCCGTGGATACCGACGTGTTGGAGCAGCTTCGCGCGTTCCCGGAGACGATCGGCTCGGCGTACGAGAGCTACCGCATGCGCGAGGCCGTCTTCGAAACGATGCAGCTCGCCCGCCTCGGCAACAAGTACTTCAACGACACGGAGCCGTGGCACACGCGGAGCGACAACCCGCAGGCCTGTGCGAATACGATCCACATTTCGCTCCAGCTCTGCGCCGCGCTGTCCATCCTGATGGAGCCCGTTTTGCCGAACGCCGCCGCGCAGCTGCGCACCATGCTGCAGCTGGAGGGCGTCCGCGCCAGCACGCCGGAAGGCCCTGGCGACGGCGCGGGATGGGACGACGCGGGCACGCCGCTCCTCGATGCCGGCCACGCCCTCGGCGACCCGGAGATCCTCTTCGAGAAGGTCGAGGACGAGGCCATCGACGCACAACTCGACAAACTTCAATCGACCGATACGCCCCAACCCATGAGCGACGCCCCGACCGACGACGCCCCGTACGCCCCGCCGAAAGACCAGATCGCGTTCGACGACTTCATGAAGCTCGATCTGCGCACCGGCGTGGTGACCACCGCTGAGCCCGTGCCCGACGCCGACAAGCTCCTCCGCCTGGAGGTCGACCTTGGCTACGAGGAGCGCCAGGTGCTGGCCGGCATCGCCGAGCAGATGACGTCCGACGAGATCGAAGGGCGGACGGTGGTGCTCGTCGCCAACCTCGCCCCGAAGGAGATGTTTGGACTGGAGAGCCAGGGTATGGTCCTGATGGCCGAGGAGCGCGACGGCACGCTGATCCCGATCGGCGCCGACGCGGAGCCCGGCGCGGTGGTGCGGTAGTGCGTGCACTATCCTCGTGCCTCTCGCCCTGAGCCCCTTCCCATTGCGCTTCGGCCGGTTGGCGGAGCGCGACAACGGTGGGCCGGGAACGACCGTCCGGCGCTGCGGTGAACCCGTCGCAATCCACCGCCTGTCGTTTTCCTCGTTACTGACCGGTGTTTTATGCGATTTGCTATAACCATCGCGGCCCTCTTGGTGCTTGTCGGGTGCGGCTCCGCGCCGGCGCAACACCCGCGCGACGCGGGCGGCCCGCTCCTCCCCGAGCAGGCGGCGTACGACGTCACCTTCTACGACCTGAACCTGCGCGTGCAACCCGAGGCGCAGCGCATCGATGGGGCGCTCACGGTGCACGCGGCCGTGACGGCGCCGCTGGAGCAGTTCGTGCTCAACCTGGACCGGGACCTGCGCGTTCGGGCGGTGTCGCTGTTGGAGGAGGGCGTCCGCTCGCCGCTGGACGTCGAGCGGCGCGCCGGTGGCAACCAGCTCTGGATCGCGTTGCCCCGGACGTACGGGGTCGGGGAGTCCATCCGGCTCCGGGTGACGTACGGCGGCACGCCGCGCGAGGCGCCCGACCCGCCGTGGGACGGCGGTTTCACCTGGAGCGAGACGCCCGGCGGCGCCCCATGGATCGCGACCTCGTGCCAAACCATCGGCGCCGACGTCTGGTGGCCGGTGAAAGACCACCCGTCCGACGAGCCCGACTCGATGGCGATCCATGTGACCGTGCCCGACTCGCTCGTCGTGGCCGCGAATGGGCGGCTCCGCGGCACGGCTCAACCGGCCAACGGCCTGCGCACGTACCGCTGGTTCGCCTCCACGCCCATCAACGCGTACGGCGTGGCGCTCAACATCGCGCCGTATGCCACCATCGATACGACGTACGCCAGCACCGCCGGAACGGACGTTCCCGTGTCGTTCTTCGTGCTGCCCAACGAGGAAGCTGACGCGCGGCGCGTGCTGCCCGATCTGCTCGACCACGTGCGCTTCCTGGAAGAGACGCTGCGCCCATACCCGTTTGCGGCTGACAAGTACGGCATCGCGCGGACGCCCTTCCTCGGCATGGAGCACCAGACCATCATCGCGCACGGCGCGCCGTTGGGCAACACGAACTCCTTGGGCTACGACGCCGGGTTCGACGCGCTCCACTTCCACGAGCTGGCCCACGAGTGGTTTGGCAACTTTGTGACCGTGCGGGACTGGAAGGACTTCTGGGTCCACGAGGGGTTTGCCACCTACCTCGAAGCCCTTTACGCTGAGGCGCGGCAGGGCGACAGCGCCTACGCCGCCGTCACCGACTACTTCCGCCGCCAGATCACGAACCGCCAGCCCATTGCGCGCCGGGACGCGGCCTCCGTGCAGCAGATGTACGGGCGCGACATCTACTTCAAGGGCGCGATGGTGCTGCACACGCTCCGCACCTTGATGGGCGATGACGCCTTCTTCGCCTTCCTCCGCCGTGCGGCCGGCGCCGGGACCGACCAGCCCATCCACGTGACGACCGACGACGTCGTCCGCATCGCGGAGGAGGAAGCGGGGCGAGACCTCGACTGGTTCTTCGACACCTACCTCTATCAAGCCGCCCTGCCGCGGTTGGTCACCGAGCGCGCCGGCGATCGGCTCACGCTTCGCTGGACGACCTCCGCCGAGGCGTCCTTCGCGATGCCCGTCGATGTCCGTGTCGATGGCGCGCTGCGCCGGGTGGCGATGGAGGCGGGCCGCGCGACGCTCACGGTCCCTGTGGGCGCCAGCGTGACAATCGACCCGCAGCGCCACGTGCTGCGCGCCAGGCCGTAGCTTCATGCCCACTCGCTAGCTACCGGACCGTTTGGGGCAAGCCCGTCCCGAAACATCCCCGAAAAGGGCGGTCATTCTGAGCCTGCCGAGGGGCCCGGAGGGTCATCCTCCTCTAGGGAATCTCCTAGAATCGGACGGCTCGTGCCGAAGGCGGCTCTTGCCGAAGGAGAGTTACTTCCGTCAGTCGCGCTTCGCGCTCGTGTCTTCGACGTGCGCTCAGGGGCCCCGAAGGGTCCTACCTGTGGTGGATGACGTGCCAAGGGGGGTTTCGGGACGATATAACCACGAATGTAAAACCGTCCGGTAGCCAGGCCCACTCGTTTAGGCAGCCGGATACCGCGGAACGGGCACCCGGCCCTTGACGCTCCGGACCAAAGCACCGCGGAGCGGGGCCCCGCGGCGGTCGGCATAGCATCCAGAAAAAGCCCCAACCTCACGCAGGAGGCTGGGGCTTTGTGCTGCAACCAAGAGCGTCGTGGGCCGATCAGATGTTGATCGGTTTGCCGTAGGCGGCACGGGTGGCTTCCATGATCGTCTCCGAGAGCGTCGGGTGGGGGTGCATCGATTCCATGATCTCGTGGCCCGTCGTCTCCAGCTTGCGCGAGGTCACAACCTCTGCGATGAGCTCTGTGGCGTCGTGACCGATGATGTGGCAGCCCAGGAATTCGCCGTACTTCGCGTCGTAGATCGTCTTGACAAAGCCTTCCTGGTGCCCCAGCGCTGCCGCTTTGCCGGAGGCCTTGAATGGGAATTTGCCGACCTTGATGTCGTACCCGGCTTCCTTGGCCTGCTCTTCGGTGTAACCCACTGAGGCAATCTGCGGCTGGCAGTACGTGCATCCCGGCACGTTCTTGTAGTCGATAGGCTGCGGGTCCTCGCCCGCGATCTTCTCGACGCACACGATGCCTTCGTGGCTGGCCTTGTGCGCGAGCCACGGGCCGCCGGCTACATCGCCAATCGCATACACGCCGTCGACGTTCGTGCGAAAGAACTCGTCTTTCTTGATGGCGCCGCGCTCGTACTCGATGCCGAGCTCGTCGAGCCCGATGTCTTCCACGTTACCCACCACGCCGACCGCGGAGAGGACCTGGTCGGTCTCGATGGTCTCCGTGCCCTCGCTCGTCTTGACGTCGACCTGAAGCGGCGTCCCGCTCGTGTCGACCCCCTGGACTTCGGCGGATGTCATGACGTTGATGCCCATCTTCTTGAACGAGCGCCCCAGCTCTTTCGAGACTTCGGCGTCTTCGTTCGGCACCATGCGGTCCATCACCTCGACGACCGTCACCTCGGTGCCCATGTTGTGGTAGAAGTAGGCGAACTCGACGCCAATGGCCCCGGCGCCCACAATCACCATCCGGTCGGGCGGCTCGGTCTGGAGCATGGCCTCCTTATAGGTGATGATGTGCTCGCCATCGACGGGCAAGGGCGGGATCTCGCGGGCCCGGGCGCCCGTGGCAATAATGATGTGCTCGGCGGTCACCGTGGTCTCCTCGCCGACCTCTTCGCCGTCCATGTTCACCGACGGCGCGACGTGGATCTCGCTGCTGCTCGTCAACCGGCCGTGCCCGTAGATGACGTCGATGTCGTTCTTCCGCATCAGGAACTGGACGCCCTTGTTCATCTGAGCCGCCGCACCCCGGCTGCGCTCGATCACCTTCGGGAAGTTCGGGGAGACCGACCCGTCGAGGTCGATGCCGAAGCTATCGAGGTGGCGCGCGTCGGCCATCACCTCGGCGCTCTTCAGCAGCGCCTTGGTTGGGATGCAGCCGATGTTCAGGCAGACGCCGCCGAGCTTGTTCTTCTCGATAATAGCAGTATCCATCCCGAGCTGTGAGGCGCGGATGGCGGTTTCGTAACCGCCCGGGCCGCTACCAATGATGACGCAATCGTAGTTTGCGTTGGCCATGAAGGTGTAGATATGGTGCGTGGATGCGACAGGCTAATTGCAGCAAAGCCAAAATAATGTGCGCTCCCCGTTGTGTCCAAAAGCGGGGCTCGCGCTGGGCGTAAAGTTCTGTGAATACGGGGTTCGGCGCAGCCGTCGTGTCAGGGGGGGCGGCGTGGGTGCGCACCGCCCACGCCGGGGCTGTTTTCAGGCGCCGTGCGCAGTGATCATTCCATGACGTTCGCCGGCTGAGGTACCCCCGGCACCAGGCGCCTCGAGCGAAGCCAGCCGGACGCGCGGCGAGGCCAAGCCGTTACGGCTCGCGCAGCCACCGGCGGGGATTGGTGGCTGTCCCTGTCGTTTTGTCGAACACAGCAAAGAAAACACCAGCGCCGCGCGGTTCCGCGCTCGTTCCGGCGCGGCCCAGCAACTGGCCGGCGTCTATCGACTGGCCTTCGGTCACATACAGGGATGAGAAGTTACTGTACACCGAGAGGTAGTCGCCGTGGCGCACCACGAGGTATTGGCCGTAGCCCGGCACGAAGTCGATGGCGGCCACCTCGCCGCTGAAGACGGCCCGCACGCTGGCTTCGGGGTTGGTGGCGATGAGAATGCCCGGATGGCGCGTGGTGGTGCCGTACACCGGGTCCACGCGGTCGCCAAACGGCTCCGTGATCACCCCGTCGGCTGGCCATGGGAGCTGGCCACGATTCTCTTCGAACGAGGCCGAGAGCTCCTCGTACGCGGCGCGCTCCGCCGGGGTGCGGCTAGCCGGCGCGTTCTCCGACTCGGCCGACGCAATCATCGTGCGGATGCGGGCCTCTAACTCCTCGGCAGCCGACTGCTTGCGGTCGATCTCTTCCTGGAGGCTTGCGCGCTCCTCCCGCAACTCGGCAATGACGGTCCGCCGCTGCTCCTGCAACTGACGCAGGTTCTCACGCTCGGCCTGTGCCTCGTCCAGAAGCTCCTCGGTGCGTGTTTGGCTGGCCTGCAGCTCCGCACGGCGCGACTGGAGATCGGCAGTGGCCTGCCGAATGGACGCGAGTCGTTCCCGGCGCTGCTGGGCAAACCGATGCAGGTACTGCACCCGGATGAGCATCTGATTAATCGAGTGGGCCGCCAGGATCAAGGCCAGGTCGTTGAGGCGACCGTACTTGTAGGCATGCTGGGCACGGCGCTGATACTGCGTCCGCAGCGTGTTCAGGCGGCTTCCCAGGTTTTGCAGCGAGGACCGAAGCGAGTCCCGCTCAGCGCGCAGCTCCCGGAGGCGCTGTTGATAGGTGGCGGCGAGTTCCTGGCGCAGCGCGATCTCGCGCCTGAGATTGTCGAGTCGTTGCCGCGTGGCTTCCTCCTCCTCGGCCGTCTCCGAGAGCCGCGCTTGGTCCTGGCGGATTTGCTCTTTAAGCTGAGCGAGCCGGCGCTCGGTGGCTGCGCGGTCGGACGATTGCGCGTGGACGAGCCCGTGAAGACTCAGCCCCAAGAGCAGAATCCAGACGGCACGTCGACCGATGCAGCCCATGATGGCTATGCCGGTGAATCAGGAGAGCGACTATCGGGTCCCCAGAAGGGGAACGCGCTGCACGTTGTCTCGCACACGCAGATTGAACGAGAGCGTTTCCGGGTTCAGGGTAATCTCTTCGTAGTAGATCGATGCAAAGGCATCGTCCTGCGGGCGGCGCAAGGTGAGCCGCCGCGGCAGCGAGACGCCGTTGACCGTTTCGAACGCCTCAAACTCGCGCACTTCATTGAGCGTGCCGTCGGGCGTACGTTCTTCATAGCGCGTTACCCGCCAGATGGAGGGATCCACCGTGTAGGTGCGCTGGCCTTCGGGGCCGGTCAGATAGTAATACTGATCATCCGCCTCGACCTGCCAGGGCACAGAGGGGTCGGGCGATAGAATGCCCAGCATATTTTCGAAGACCGCCTCGCTGGTAATGGGGAGCGGCATGCGGCGTTGCGCCGCTGCGACGGACCCGAACGCCAAGCGTTGGTTGATGCGATCGTAGACGAAGAAGCTGTCGGCCGTGACGAGCATGCGGGCAGCTTCTACGCCGAAGCCCGGGCTGAGGCTCATGTACAGCGAGTCGTTCCGGCGCTGGCGTACGACGGTGCTAAACTGGCCGCTGCGCTGCGGGGCGTCTACGACGAGCCGCGCCTGCGCCGCGTAGCTCAGCAGCGTATCCGTGGGCACCACGATCTGCTGACGCATCTGGTCCACCGAGTGGTTGGGGAAGGCGGTAGGCATCGCGGCCGAGCGGGTGGAGGCGGCGCCAGAGCATCCGGTGAGCACGAGGGCTAGCGCGGGCAGCGCCCCGGCGAGGAGGCGGCGGAATGAAACGGTCAAAGCGTGCACAGGCGGGCAGGGGGGTAGGGGCAAAGAGCGAAAGAGCTACTGGCCGAGCTGATCCAGTTTGCGACGCAGGGCGTCGCGGTCCGGCGCGCGATCGAGGGCTTGCTCCCAGTAGGTGCGCGCCGCAGAGACATTGCCGAGCGCATTCTGGACGTCGCCATAATGCTCATAAATGGTGGCATTGGCTTCGCCGGTGTCGATGGCCTTTTTGAGCCACCGGGCGGCGGCCTCGTACTCCTCCTGCTGGAAGAAGACCCAGCCCAGCGTATCGAGGTACGAGGCGTTGGTGTCGTCGAGCTTAACGGCACGCTGGGCCATTCGCTCGGCCTCGTCGAGGCGAAGGGCCCGCCCCGCCAAGCTGTACGCGTAGTTGTTGAGCGCCAGGGCGTGCTCCTCATCGAGGGCGATGGCCTGCTCATAGGCACGGTCCGACGCACCCATGTCGCCTACGCGATTGTACAGGAGGCCCAGCGTGGCGAGCACGTCTGCCCGGCGATCCGTCGAGGCCTCCGACGACTCCTTCAGCAGCTCGCGCAGCGATTCGAAACGCTCGATGGCGGCCGTGTTACGGTTCAGCGTGAGCAACCCCTGCGCGGCAATGCGCACGAGCGGGATCTGGTCGGGAAAAAGCAGCAGCCCTTCCTCGGCTACATCCACCGCGTTTTGTGGGGCTCCGGCTTGCAGGTACGACGCCGCGGCGTGGATCCACCGCTGCAAAACCCGCGGGTTTTGATCGAGGGCTCGTTTCAGCAGGTCGGCGGCCTCGCCGTAGGCCCCCGCTTGATAGCGCAGGTCGCCGAGCATCTGGAGCGCTTCCTCGTGGTCCGGCTCCAGCTCCAAGGCCCGCTTCAGAAACTGCGTCGCCTGCTGCGCGGCGTCATCGCTCGTTCGGCTGCGTTGTTGCAGGGCCCGCGCCCGGCGCACGAGCTGATCGGCGGAGGCGCCCTCCATGTTGGACAGGCGGTTGAGTAAGCTATCTGCCGCCGCTGCGCGCCCGCGCTCGCGGTACAGGTCGGCCAGCGCCATGGCCGTTTCGAGGTCGGAGGGATTGGATTCCAGCGTCTTCTCGTAGAGGCGAACGGCCTTGTCGGTCTGGCCCTCTTTCAGGTAGTACTGGCCGAGCAACTGGGTAAACAGGCGCTCCTCGGGCCGAAGGTCCACCAGCGCACGCAGCACGCGAGCAACATTTTCGGAATCGTTCAACCGGCGATAGAGGCGGAGCATTTTCATGTACATCTGCGGGGTGGCCCGTCCCATCTGTTGCTCCACCTCCTCGTAAAGGGCCACGGCGTCCTGGGCTTGGTTCGACTCGGACAGCATGTTGGCGAGCTCCAGGTGCATGCGCTTATTGCCTGGGAAGCGCGTGGTGAGCGTCCGGTAAACCGAAATCGCAGCGTCGGTGTTGCCGGCAGCACGGTGCAGTTCGGCGAGTTGCTTGTGGTAGTGCATGTTGTCCGGGGCCACGCTTTGCGCCTGTTCGGCGTAAAAGATGGCGGTGTCCGTCGCGTCCTGCGCGGCCTGCGCAGCGGCCATGGCCGAGAGGATGGGCGCCTCGTTGGGGGTCAGTTCTAGCGCGCGCTCGTACAGGCCGATGGCCCGGTCGTGGTTGTCGAGGTACGCTTGCGTCATGCCGCGCACGAAAAGCTTTTGTGCTTGCAAGGCCGCCGCGTCGAGGGTGTCGGAGGGCGTCGTCGCCCGGGCGGGCATC
>JAAAPH010000266.1 GCA_009908415.1 Bacteroidota bacterium | reverse complement strand
ATGCAAATCCAGTCGAGTTCCTCGGGCGCGGGCTGGGTGCCGTTCGTCTCCACGGCCACCTCAAAACCGGCGGCGTGGAGCGCGCCGATGGCGGGCACGTCCAGTTGCAGAAGCGGCTCGCCCCCCGTGCAGACGACGTACGGCCGGGTGGCCGCGTTGGTCGGACCCGGCCAGTGCGCGGCCACGGCCTCGGCCAGCGCGTCGGGCGTGCGAAACGTTCCGCCGCCTGGTCCATCTGTGCCGACGAAGTCGGTGTCGCAAAATGAGCAGACGGCGTCGGCGCGGTCCACCTCACGGCCCGACCAGAGGTTGCACCCCGCGAACCGGAGAAACACGGCCGGGCGCCCCGTCTGCGCGCCCTCGCCCTGGAGCGTGTAATAGATCTCTTTGACGGCGTAGCTCATGGTCCGTGATTCGTAATGCGTGGCTCGTGTGTGGAATGCCACACGCCAAGCGAGGTTCACCGCCGGACTGCGCGTTGGGCGTTGAATGTTTTGACGTTGAACGTTCCAACCTGCCAACCTTCAACCTGCCAACCTTCAACCGCTAACTTTTGCGCGGGACGTGCGTAAGGGTCACACATCTCTTTCTTTCGCCCATTCCTCTATTTTTCCCTATGGCTACAGCGCAGACACATGGTCGCTCCGTCGTGCTGGTCGACGGCTGCCGGATTCCCTTCCAGCGCTCCGGGACCCGGTACGTCGACCTCATGGCGTACGACATGGGGCGGATGGTGCTGAAGGGCCTGCTCACCCGCACCGGCCTCGACCCCGACGCCGTCGACCGCGTGGTGATGGGCTGCGTGATTCAGGACGTGGAGACGAGTAACGTGGCTCGCGAGGCCGCTCTCGGCGCCTCCATCCCAAAGCACGTACCGGCCTTTACGGTCACCATGGCGTGCATCTCCAGCAATCAGGCCATCACCTCGGGCGCGGAGCTCATCCAGAGCGGCCAGGCCGACATCGTGATTGCCGGCGGCACGGAGACCCTCTCCGACCCGCCGATCCGGGTCAAGCGCAGCGTGCGCAAGCGCCTGTTCGAGGCGCGCAAAGCCAAATCGCCGAGGGATTACCTGCAACTCGTGAAGGGGCTCAGCCCCAGCGACCTGCTCCCCGAGTCGCCCTCCATTGCCGAATACTCGACGGGCGAGGTCATGGGCGAGAGCGCCGACAAGCTAGCCGCCATGTTTGGCGTCTCGCGCGAGGAACAGGACGAGTACGCGCTGCTTTCTCACGAGCGCGCCGCCGCGGCCCGCGACGATGGCCGGCTTGCCAAGGAGTTAGTGCCGGCCACCCTCCCGCCCACCTTCGACCCGGTCACGACGGATAACACCATCCGTGACGACTCGACGCTGGAGAAGCTCCGCCAGCTGTCGCCCGTCTTCGTGAAGCCGTTTGGCACCGTGACGGCCGGCAACTCGTCGCCGCTGACCGACGGCGCGTCGGCCACGCTGCTGATGAGCGCCGAGCGCGCCGAGGCCATGGGCTACACGCCCACGGCGCGGCTCCGCGAGTACACGTACGTTGCCCAAGACCCCGGCGCCGAGTTGCTGCTGGGCCCCGCCTACGCGATCCCAAAGGTGCTCGACGCGGCCGGCCTGACGCTCGGCGACATCGACGTGTTCGAGCTGCACGAGGCGTTTGCCGGCCAGGTGCTCGCCGTGCTGGCCGCCCTCGACTCGGACGCGTTTGCCACCGACACGCTGAACCGCGCGTCGGCCGTGGGCGCGATCCCCATGGATAAGCTCAACACGCGCGGCGGCTCCGTCTCGCTGGGGCATCCGTTCGGCGCGACGGGCGCGCGCATCGTCACGACGGCCGCCAACCGGCTGCACGAGGAAGATGGCGAACTCGCGCTCATGGCCGCCTGTGCGGCCGGCGGACAAGGCCACGCGATCCTGCTGGAGCGGGTCGCCTCGTGATGCGCGTCGCCATCACGTAGTACGAGCCCCCTCAGGTATTATCTTTTTCCACTGCTTCGACCACCAACGCCCGGCTCTCATGGCTACCGACGCAGCCCTTTCCACGGATCTTATCACCCTCGACGTCGACGCGGATGGCATTGCCACGCTGTGGATCAACCAGCCGAACAAGCAGGTGAACACGATCTCCGAGGCGACGCTGACGGCGTTCGAGGAGGCCATCGACGCAATGGAGCGGGACCCCACCATCCGCGCGGGGGTCTTTATCAGCGGCAAAGATGCGTCCTTCATCGTAGGCGCCGACCTCGACATGATCAAGACGTTCGCGTCGCCGGCCGACGTGCGCGCGCTCAGTCGACGGGCCCACGCGCTCATCCGCCGCGTGCAGACGCTTGGCAAGCCGACGGTGGCCGCCATCAACGGCCCAGCAATGGGCGGCGGGCTGGAGATGGCGCTCGGCTGCACGTATCGGATCGCCACGACGCACGCCAAGACGAAGCTTGCCCTGCCGGAGGTGCAGCTCGGCCTGTTGCCCGGCGGCGGAGGCACGCAGCATTTGCCCCGCCTGGTCGGCATCCAGCAGGCGCTCACCATGATGCTGACCGGCAAGAACATCTACCCGAAGAAGGCCCAGCGCATCGGCCTCGTCGACGCGCTCATCCATCCACCCGGCCTGCACCGCGCCGCGAAGGAGGCCGCCCGTCAACTGGCCGACGGCACGCGCACACCGCAACACGCCGAGCAATCCTTCACCGACCGGGTGCTGGAGAGCAACACGGTCAGCCGCCGCATCATCTACCAGCAAGCCGGCGAGCGCACAAAGAAGCGGACGCACGGTAACTATCCGGCGCCGCCCAAAATCATTGAGTGCGTGAAAGTCGGCATGGAGGACGGCCTCGAAGCCGGCCTCGATCTGGAGGCGCGCTACTTCGGCGACCTCGTCTTCACGCCCGAGTCGAAAGCGCTCGTGAGCCTCTTCTTCGCCAAGCAGGACGCCGAAAAAAACCCGCTGAAGGACCATGCCCAGCCGGTGCGCGAGATCGGTGTGCTCGGCGCGGGGCTCATGGGCGCCGGCATCGCGCAGGTCTCCGCCGAAAACGGCGTGGACGTCGTCATCAAGGATCAAAACCTGGAACGGGCCGCCGGGGGGCGGAAGCACGTCTGGGACGGCGTCCATAAGAAGACGACGAAAGGCATTCTCTCCAACTTTGAGGAAGACGTCATCGTCGAGCGCGTCGTGCCCGTCGACGATTACGCCCCACTGCAGGCGGCCGACGTCGTGATTGAGGCCGTGCCGGAGAACCTCGACCTGAAGCGCCAGGTGCTTGCTGACACGGAGGCCGTCATCCGAGACGACGCCGTGTTCGCCTCCAACACGTCGTCCATCCCCATCGCCGAGATCGCGGCGGAGGCCGAACATCCGGAGCGCGTGCTGGGGATGCACTACTTCTCCCCTGTCCCGCAGATTCCGCTGCTCGAACTCATCGTGACAGAGCAAACCTCGAACGCCGCGGTGGCAACGGCCTACGACGCGGGCCTCACGCAGGGTAAAACGGTGATCGTGGTCAATGACGGCCCCGGCTTCTACACGACGCGCATTCTGGCGCTCTACATGAACGAGGCGCTGCTGCTGCTCGAAGAAGGCGCCGACATCGAGCAGGGGGACGCGGCCATGGAGCAGTGGGGCTTCCCAATGGGGCCGTTCGAACTGTTCGACCTCGTGGGCATCGACGTGGCCGCCAAGATCACCGAGATCATGGGCGCGCGCCTCGGCGGCGGCGACTACCAGATCAGCGACCGCGCAGCCGACCTGGCCGCGGCGAACCTGCTCGGCCAGAAGACGAACCTGGGCTTCTACGCCTACGAAGCGAACAACGGCGACACCGAGCAGGGCGACCTGAACGAGGACGTGTATCGTTTTTTCGGGGGCGCCGATCGGACATCGATGGACCCGGATACGATCCAGCAGCGGCTCGGGCTGATGATGGTCAACGCCGCCGTGCGCTGCCTCGAAGACGGTATCCTGCGCAGCCCGACCGACGGCGACCTCGGCGCTGTGTTTGGCCTCGGCTTCCCGCCCTTTCGTGGCGGACCGTTCCGCTATGTGGATCACGAAGGCGCGGCCGGCATTGTCATGAAGTTGGAACGGCTGACCGAGGCGCATGGGCCGCGCTACGCGCCCTCCTCGCTACTGCGCGAACACGCCGCCGCCGGCACCTCTTTTCACCGCTAGTTCCCTCCTTTTTTCCTTGCCCCGGACGTGCCCATGACGGCCTCGCCCCGCACCGACGCGCCCGACGCCGCCCCTGCGGCCCGCGAACTCCTCACTTTTCTGGACAACCCGGCGTCCTACCCGCATGCGCCGGACGACGTCACGATCGTGCAGACCCACATCTCGTACGTCGCCCTGGTGCCCCCGTACGTGTACAAGGTCAAGAAGCCGGTCGACCTCGGCTTTCTCGACTTCACGACGCTGGAGCAACGCCGGCACTACTGCCACCAGGAAGTCGAGCTCAACCGGCGGCTCTGCAACACGATCTACGAAGGCGTGGTCGCGATCTCGCGCACGCCCGAGGGCCTCGCGCTGGAAGACGACTCGAACGTCGTGGACGTCGCCGTGAAGATGAAGAAGCTTTCGGACGTGGGCTTCGCCGATGCGCAACTGGAGCACGGTACGCTCACCGCCGACGACCTCGACCGGGTGGCCGCGAAGCTCCAAGCGTTCTACGAGGCGCGCACCTCCTCGCCCGAGATCGCCGCGGCGGGGCGCACGGAGAAGCTGCGCGTGAACACCGACGAGAACTTCGCGCAGACCGAGGATCACGTGGGCACGCTCCTCTCCCGCCCGGCCTACGACACGCTCCGTTACGCCACGGACCGGTTCTACGACCAGCACGCCGAGCTCCTGAACCGCCGCCGCGCCGGGGGCCACATCGTCGACGCGCATGGCGACCTGCGGCTGGAGCACGTGCACCTCACGCCCGAGCGCATCTGCATCTACGACTGCATCGAGTTCAATGAGCGCTTTCGCCACATCGACGTGGCGAACGACATCGCGTTTCTGGCGATGGACCTCGACCTGCACGGCCGGCCTGACCTGGCGAATCACCTTGTCCGCCACATGGTGCGGGGGCTGGACGACCCGGAGCTCCCCCGGCTTGTCAACTTCTACAAGAGCTATCGGGCCTACGTGCGGGGCAAGGTGGAGGGCATGCGCAGCGGCGAGGACGAGGTGCCGCCCGACGAGTGCGCGGCGAGCCGACGGCGCGCGCGGACGGCGTACCAGTGGGCGCTGCGATACATGGTAGCCGGCAGCCAGCCGCTCGTCATCGCCGTGATGGGCCGCGTGGCTACGGGCAAGAGTACGCAAGCCCAAGCCATCGCCGATGCGCTGGGCTGGGAAGCCATCAACTCGGACCGCGTGCGCAAACAGGCCGCCGGGGTTCCGCTCCACGAACGAGGCGACGACGCCACCCGAGAAGCCCTCTACACCCGCGCCATGACGGAGAAAACATACGACGCCCTCTTCGACACGGCCGTAGAGCGCGGTCAGGCCGGACTCGGCACAGTGCTCGACGCCACCTTCAGCCGCCGTGCACACCGCGACCGGCTGCGCGACCGACTGGGTGCGGCCGGCATTCCTCACGTTTTCGTGGAACTCACCGCCGATGACGAGACCCTGCGGGCGCGCCTCCGGCGGCGCGCGACCGGCGGCGACGTCGTGTCGGATGCCCGACTGGAGGACTTTGACATGCTCCGCCAACGCTACGAGGCCCCCGATGCACTGGAGGACGCCCGGCATATTCACGCCGTATCGGAGGACGACGCGGAGGCCACCACGTGCGACGCGCTGAAACACCTCGTCCGTCTCCGCCCGGCCCCCGCCCCCGAACCGCCCGCGCTGGATGCGGACTGAGGTCCTTGCGCGGGGCGCAGCTTCACGCGACGGCGCCTACATCGAGGGCGGCTTCGGAGGAGATGACCTGCACGCCGGCCTCGTTCATCTCGTCCCAGGCCTGGGCCAGAGAGCCGTCCTGGTTGATGCCCCGCGTCGCGTCCTCTACCACAAACACGTCGAACCCTTGCTTCCGGCCGTCCAGGGCCGACCACTTCACACAGAAGTCGGTAGCCAGGCCGCACACGAAGAGCTCATCGATGTCGCGCTCCTTCAGGTAGCCGGTGAGCCCCGTGGGCGTCGTGCCGTCGTTCTCGAAGAAGGCCGAATAGGAGTCGATCTCCGGGCGGAAGCCCTTGCGAATGATCAGCTCCGACTGCGTCGTGTCGAGGCCCGGATGGAAGTCTGCGCCCTCGGTCCCCTGCACGCAGTGATCGGGCCAGAGGACCTGCGTGCCGTACGCCATCTCGATCGTATCGTAGGGGCTCTTGCCCTCATGCTGCGAAGCGAAAGACTGATGGTTCGCCGGGTGCCAATCTTGGGTCTGCAGCACGTGGTCGAATCCGTCGGCCAGCCGGTTAATGAGCGGTACGATCTCGTCCCCTTCCGGCACAGGAAGCGCCCCGCCGGGGCAGAAGTCGTTCTGCAGATCCACAATCAGAAGGGCAGACATGAGCGTTAAAGGTTGGTAATAGATTGTCGAGAAGGGCCATGTCATAGTTAAAATGACCGGTCCGACGCGAAGTTTAGCCGGCGAGAGAACGTCACATTCTCGGTACCGCTGGGGATCAACCTCCGCGCCCTCAAGGTTGGATGACCTGCACCCTCTCTATGCACTTTTGGTGAGCCCATGGCCGACGTTTCTCCCTCTGCCACGACGCACGGCAACGGACACGCCACGCCCGACGACGCCATCGAGCAGGTGTTTCGCGCCCAACAGGCGCACCGGCCCGTGATGCGTGCGACCGACGCCACGCAGCGTCGTGCGAAGATCGAGCGGCTCCGCCGTGCCGTCCTCGACCGTCGGGACGATATCCGCGACGCGCTCTACGCCGACTTCAAGAAGGCGCCGGAAGAAGTCGACCTGACCGAGATCAAGGTCGTGGCCGAGTTTGCATCGTTCGCCGAGAAAAACCTGGATGATTGGATGGCCCCAGAGCGTGTGGGCACGCCGTTCACGTTCATTGGCACACGCTCCGAGATCCACTACGAGCCGAAAGGCATCGCCCTCATCATCTCGCCGTGGAATTACCCGATCAACCTCACATTTGGGCCGCTCATCGCGGCGCTCGCGGCCGGCAACTGCGCCATCCTGAAGCCGTCTGAGTTCACGCCGCATGCCAGCCGCCTCATGCACGAGATGGTCACCGAGCTGTTCGACGAGCGCGAGGTGGCCCTGTTCGAGGGCGACAAGACGGTGGCCCAAACGCTGTTGGATCAGCCGTTCGACCACATCTACTTTACGGGCAGCCCGGCCGTCGGCAAAATCGTGATGAAGGCGGCGGCCGAGCACTTGGCCTCCGTGACGCTGGAGCTCGGCGGCAAGTCGCCGGCCATCGTCGACGACACGGCCGATGTGCTCGACGCTGCGGGCAAGATTGCGTGGGGCAAGTTTACGAACGTAGGGCAGACCTGCATCGCGCCCGACTACGTGCTCGTCCACGACCGGGCGTACGACCTGTTGGTCGATGCGCTGCGGCACAACATTCGTCGGTTCTACGGCGCGAGCGAGGCGGATCGGCGGTCGACCCCGGACTACGCGCGCATCGTCAACACGAAGCACTACGAGCGGCTCCAGCACCTGTACGCCGACGCGCTGGAGGCCGGCGCTGCGGTGATCGACGGCGGCGACATGGATGCCGAGCAACAGTATGTCGCCCCGACGCTGTTGGCCGACGTGCCCGCGCACGCCGATATCATGCAGGAAGAGATCTTCGGCCCGCTGCTGCCCATCGTCCGCTACCGCACACTCGACGAAGCGCTCGACCGGATCAATCAGCTGCCGAACCCGCTCGCGCTCTACCTCTTCACCGAGAGCGAGGCGATCGAGCAAGCCGTCCTGAATCGCACGACGGCCGGCACCACGGCGATCAACGACACGCTCTTGCAGTTTTTCAATCCCAACCTGCCATTCGGCGGCGTGGGCCACAGCGGCATGGGCAAGGGCAACGGCTACTTCGGCTTCAAGGAGTTCTCCAACGAGCGGGCCGTCCTGCGACGCACCACGGGCTCAGCCATCATCAAGCAGCTCTACCCGCCGTACGGTGCCAAGTCGCGTAAGGTCATCGACTGGCTCGTGAAGTATCTCTAGTGCCATGGCGGCTTCGCGGATCGGCACGACGGTCGACGGCTACCGCATCGTCGACGTGATTGGACGCGGCGGCATGGGCACCGTCTACAAGGCCGTCGACGAAGCGCTCGACAAGACGGTGGCGCTCAAGATGATGGCGCCCCGCCTGGCCGAGGACACCACGTTTCTGGAACGCTTCAAGGCGGAAGCAAAGGCGCTGGCCCGGCTCGACGCGCCCGGCATCGTGCGCGTGCTGGCGCTGCGCGAAACCGAGGACGGCCTCTTCATCGTGATGGAGCACGTCGACGGGCCGACGCTCGACGCGATCCTCCGCCGCCATGCCCCGCTGGACGCCGCCGAGGCGCTCCCGCTCATCCGCCAGATGCTGGAGGCGATCGCCCACGCGCACGACTCGGACGTGCTGCACCGTGACCTGAAGCCGAGCAACATCCTGCTGACGGGTGATGGATTGGTGAAGATGACCGACTTTGGCCTGGCCAAAATCCAGGCGTCGGGCACGGACCTGACCTCCACCCACGAGACGGCCGGCACGCTGCATTACATGTCGCCCGAGCAGATCCGCGGCCTGCGCAATGTGGATGCGCGGAGCGACCTGTTTGCGCTCGGGCTCATCCTGTACGAGATGCTGGCGGGGCGGCTGCC
>JAAAPH010000321.1 GCA_009908415.1 Bacteroidota bacterium | reverse complement strand
TCGCGTATGGCTTCGACGGTCACCTCAGGCAGCGCGTACGAAGGCGTGTCGGTGGTGTCCGCCGTCTGGGCGTAGGTGAGAGGTGCCGCCGCCGCAAGCAGCAGCATACCGAGCAATGCGGACCGCATAAAGGTCATGGGCACTAGAGATTGAGGACGTGTGGGGCGAAGCGATGCTGTCCAAACCTGAAGCGGCCGGTCAAGGTCCCCGCCGGTTCGTGATATTGACGGAAGTTTGTCGATGGGCCCGCGGCCGTTACTTTCGGGCACCGATTATGCCTCGGAGGTCCGGATCGGCATGAGGACGCTTCCTCTCAATCACGAATACGATCGCTGTTCTAGGCGCCGCTGCGGGTCAAGGGGGACTCCCCTTCGACCTGCGCGGTGAGGAGCAGCGCTCGACGTGGTGACCAGGCGCGGCGAAAACATAAGAGCCGACGTGACTGGTGCCACGCCGGCTCTTTCCACCATCGTTCAGAAATGGCCCAATGCGGGCATCACGGATTACAAGAAATGCATTCGCAAGGTATTTCGGCTGCAGGATCATCTGATGGGAGGGTTTCCGATTCCCATCTGCGGATAATGATGAGATGGATGTAGGAAATTTACGGATGGGGCGATTTCCGGATGGGGCAGCATCCGGCGTGCCGAGCGGCCGCGGCTGTAGCGCCCGGCGCGTTCTCCTCGCGCCGAAAGCGCGGTTACGTCTGCAGGTCGGCCTTGGAGGACGGGGGCAGTGGGGCGTCGTCCGGCTCGGGGGCGTTGTCGGTGGATGCGGTGAGGCGCGTCCAGGTGCGCTGCGCAAAGTCGTGGAAAGGCTGTTTGTGATGGAGCCAGCCAAAGTGGAGCGCGTAGGGGGTCACCTCCATGTAATCGCCCCGGCCGGGAAGGCGTGTCAGGAGATGGATGAGCGTATCCCGGAGGCGAGCCGACGGCAGGCCGCGCAGGCTGTAGATGAAAGCGTCACTATAGTACCGGCACGTCACCTCGTGGAAGTTTGTGTCGTGCGTGGTCAGCCCCTCGATGAAGTCGAGCTGGGGGCTGTTGTAGCCTTGCAGCCAGGGAAAGATAGGCAGCTCCAGGTGGCTCATGGCTACAGCCAGGCTCCACTCGCACGACTCCTCGCTGCGTCCTGCTTCGTGGAGGCGACTGCGGAAGTGCAGCTCATCGATCCGGCCGAGGGCGTGCTGCGCCTGCTCGCAGACCCTGCGCAGCAAGGCCTCGTCCTGGGCGTAGATCATCCCGGCCTGCACGCGCGGCAGGTGCGTGAGCCCCAGGTGGCGGAGGCTGCGGCGGCGCCGGTTCAGCAGAATGTCGATGACGACGCCGGCGCCTTTCGGGCCGCCGAAAAAGAAGTCTGCCTGCTCCAGCCCGGTCGCCGTGAACGGGAACGCTCGCAGTTGCTGCCACAGCGGATTCGGGTCGCGGCACCAGATCATATCGGCATCGACGTACAGCGACCGCTCGAACGGTTTGAACGCGTGGAGGTGGTGCTTAAATCCGACGATCGACCGGTGGGCTGGGGGCAGGTCGCCGATCACGGCGAACCGGTCGTCGAGCCCCTCGCGCGCCAGTGCGGTGCGGTGCGCGGGGGGGCAGTACAGCGCCACCGGGCGGTGCGCGTCGTAGCGGCGCAGGGTCGTCACCGAGGCCACGGCATGCGCACGTAGCGTTCGGGGCCGTAGCTGTGAAGCACGTATCCTTCGGTGGGCGCAGGCATCAGGGGAAAGACGGGTGAGGGAGGGGGGAAGCAGGCGCCGCGGTCGGGGGCCGGGGGCAGCGTGCCGCAGGCACGGCCGGGCCGATGCTCCGGCCTGCCCGCCGGGCGTTAGTTGCGAGCGGCGATCTGATCGCGCTTCTTGCGCAGGCTGCCCATGAGGGCCTCGAAGCCCCGCTTGCGCACGACCGTCTGGAAGGAGCGGGCGTAACTCTCCGCGGTGCTCACGCCGTCCACGATAATGTCCTCGGCCAGCCAGGTGGCGTCCTGGCGCTCCAGCACGTAATCGACGTTCGCCGAGGTGCCGCGGTAGGTGGTGGCCGTGCGCACGAAAGCGCTGTCCCCTTCCACCTCGATGGTGTTGTAGGTCACCTCAGAATTGTACACCTCCAGGTCGGCGAGCGACTGCGAGCGGACGATGTCGCGAAACACGTTGACGAACTCATCGCGCTGCGCGGCACTCAGGTCCTCCCAGAACGGACCCAGTGCGTGCTGGCCCATCGCCCGGAAGTCGACAAGGCCGTTGATCAGCGTTTGGAGCTCGTCGCGTTGCTGCGAGGTGAAGGTCGTGTCGCCCTGCAGAATGCTTTTGATCTGCCGGTCGCGTTGCTCCAGCATCTGGCGAATGTCTTGCTGTGCGGCATCCTGCGCGTGGGCGGGCGCCGCTGTGCACACGGCCAGCAGGAGTATGGCGAGTCCGACGGGGAGGTAGTTTCGCAGCGGAGTGTATGTCATGGTATACAGCGGGTTGCTCATCAGGCGGTGAGGGAGGGGCGCATGCCCATCTAACGGGCATCCATCAGCGTGTACGCATTAGTCAATAAGCGTACCGTTTTGCGCGCGGTCGGCCAGGACGCCGGTTACGCGCCAGAGCCGCAGGACGGCAATGTTGAAACGTTGGACGGCTTCGTAATATCGGGCTTCGGCCTCAAGGTTCGCGCGCACGGCTTTGACGAGGTTTTCGGTGTCGCCAAATCCGAGGTCGAAGTTGATCTGCTCGGTGCGGAGCCACTCCGTCGTGATGCGCACGTCTTCATCGCGCGACTGGACATCGGTCTGTGCGATGATCACCTGGCGGTAGGCGTCCTCGATCTCAAAGCGGATGAGCTGCTGCGCCGCCTCTTCTTGGTACCGGACCTCGTTGAGCTGCGCCTGCGCCTGCTCCACCCGCGCTTCCGTTTGCTTGAAGTTGAGGTTCATCTGGAGGCCCAAGCCGGTGCGCGTGCGGCTGCCGCGGTACGGGTCGCCGATGAAAGCATTCTTCTGGCGAGGCCGCTCCGGGAGCGTGAAGCTGTAGCCGTACGTCGCCTGGAAGCCGAGCTTCGGGTAGTAGTCGGAGCGCGCGACGTCGACGAGGGCCTGGCGGGCCGCGATGCCGGCGGCGGCCTGGTTGAGCTCCGGCCGGTGCCGCCGGCCGAGCGCGAGATAGTGCGGGAGCGAATCGGGATGGAGGCTGAAGTCGATCGGCGTCAGGTCGTCCGCCGCGAGCTCAAGGGGCGTCGCGTCGTCCAGAAACAGCTGCCGCCGGAGGGCCGACCGGGCCGTGGTCCGGCGCTGGTCGATTTCGACGAGGCGCCGCCGGTACTCCTGCTCGGTAAGGCGCACCTGAAAGAGGTCGGCGTTGTCGACGTCTTCGCTGCCTTCGTCGAGCAGGCGCTGCACCTCGCGCTGGGCCCGGTCGATCACGTCGCCGGTGCGCGCGGCGAGGCGGTCGAGCGCCTCCGTGAGAAGCACGTTGTAATAGATTTCGCCCGTGCGAAAGGCCACCTCCAGCGCCTTGCCATCGACCCGGGCGGCCTCGACGTCCACGGCCCGGTCGGCCGCACGGATGTTGCCCGAGAGCTCGCCCCACGTCCAGAGGGGCTGGCGCGCGACCACCGAGAAGTCGCTGAACGGGCGCAAGGCGCCCAGCGTCCAATCATTATCGATGTTGGGGTCCAAGTAATACTCAAACGGGTCCTCCTCACTGGTTGCGGTGTTGGTGAGCCCGGGTGCAAGCGAATGGGCCGTGTTCAGCGAGAAGTCGGTGAGGAAACGGCTCGCCCGGGCTTCGCGGTGGCGGGCCGCGGCCCGGCGGCGCTGCGTGCGGACCTGGTCCACCTCGGGGCTCACTTGCAGGGCGCGTTGCACGCTGGAGGTCAGTTGAAGCCGCACCGTGTCGGCGGCGTGCGGGGTCGGCTGGGCCTGGGTGGGAACGGCGGCCCCGAGCAGGCTGCAAAGCAGCCCGGCAAGGACGGCGCGCGGAAACGACCGTGTAGGCGTTACAGGGAGAGGCAGGGCAAGTGCGGGGCGCCGCGGCGTGAACATGGGGCGGGCAGAGAAAAAATCACGAAGCCATCGTACGAGCATGAAAGTCGCGCGGTGCGGTCGAAAAGTAACAGTGGGAGACGCGTCAGCATCGGGTACGGCCCCGGGGCCTGCGCGCGGTGGCATAAACCATTTGCGGTACGGTTCGTTTACGGACTGAGTACGAAGCGTCAGTTACCGGGTGAACGAAACCGCGAGCGCACATGCCTCCTTCGGACGGACCGCAGCCTTTGGGCGATGTCATCCAGTCGGTGATCGACCGGCTGGGGCTTCGCCAGCACATCGACGAGGCGCGGATCATCGAGACCTGGGCCAACTTGGCCGGCCCCCAGGTAAACGGCGTGACGAGCTCGGTATGGCTGAAGGGGCAGACGCTCTTCGTGAAAATTCGGTCGGCCGCGTGGCGGCAGGAGCTCCATCTCCGCCGCCGCGAGTGGCGCCAGCGCCTCAACGACGAGCTGGGCGATGAGCTCGTCGAGGAGCTCGTTTTTCGCTGAGCCCATTGGGGAGCACGGGCGCCGTGATGTACGAAAGGCTCGACCGAGCGGGCCGAGCCTTTGCGCTTGCAAGCAAAAGAGCCGGAGCGCGTCAGGAGCCGTCATACTTCTGGAACGCCAGCGACGTATTGTGTCCGCCAAAGCCAAAGGCGTTACTCAGGGCGGCATGGACGGGGCGTTCCTGCGGTTCGTTGAACGTGTAGTTGAGGTCGCACTCCGGATCGGCCTCCTCGAAATTGATCGTCGGCGGCACCACGTCGTTGCGGAGGGCGAGGATCGTGGCGATGGCCTCCACGGCGCCGGCTGCGCCGAGCAGGTGGCCGGTCATGCTCTTCGTCGAGGAGAGGTTCATGGCGTACGCGTGGTCGCCAAAGACGGCCTTCACGGCTTTCGTCTCGGCCACATCGCCCAGCGGGGTGGACGTGCCGTGCGTGTTGATGTAGTCGATGTCATCGGCATTGAGCTGGGCATTCTCCAGCGCGCTGTTCAGGGCGAGCTGGACGCCACCGCCCTCGGGGTCAGGCGCCGTCAGGTGATGCGCGTCGGCCGACATGCCCAGGCCGGTGATTTCGGCGTAGATGGTGGCGCCGCGGGCCTTGGCGTGCTCGAGCTCTTCGAGAAAGAGGGCGCCGGCGCCATCGCCCATCACAAAGCCATCGCGGTGGGCATCGAACGGGCGGCTCGCGTGGGCGGGATCGTCGTTGCGGCTTGAGAGGGCGCGCATCGAGCTGAAGCCGGCGATGCCGAGCGGGTCGATACACGCTTCCGTACCGCCGGTGAGCGCCGCATCCACGTTGCCGTCGCGGATAAGTTTGTAGGCGTCGCCGATGTTGTTATTGCCGGTGGCGCAGGCCGAGACGATCGCGTAGTTCGGGCCGCGGAAGCCGTATCGGATGGCAATGCGCCCGGCTGCGATGTCGGGGATGAGCATCGGGATGAAGAACGGCGAGACGTGGCGCTCGCCGTGCTCGTCGAACGCCTTGGCTTGCTCGCGGAAGACGTGGATGCCGCCGATGCCGCTGCCAAAGATGACGGCCGTGCGGTCCTTCTCCGCCTGCGGCATGGTTTCCGGGTCGAGGCCGGCATCGTCCACGGCCTGATCGGCCGCCACCATGGCGTACTGGCAGAACGGATCCATGCGCCGCGCCGCCTTCCGGTCCAGGTGGTCTTCCGCCTCGAAGCCGTTCAGCTCGCATGCAAACCGGGTGCGCAGCTCGCTGGGGTCGAACGACTGGATGGTGGCTGCCCCGCTCGTACTGCTTAACATGCCCTCCCAGAACTCATCGACGGAGAGCCCGATGGGGGTGAGGGCCCCCATGCCGGTCACTACAACTCTGCGCGGTGCCTTCTGCATATCGTAAAGGGTGGTGGTATCAGGCCCGTGAGGAGCGATCCGAACGCAAAACCCGGCGCGCCAAGCGCATGCTTCGCCCGCCGGGTTGGATCACGATGGCTTTACGCCTTCTCGGTCAGGAAGTCGATCGCATCGCCCACCGTGGCAATCTGCTCCGCCTCCTCGTCCGGGATGGTGATGTCGAACTCCTTCTCGAACTCCATGATCAGCTCGACGGTGTCAAGCGAATCGGCGCCCAGATCGTTCGTAAACGACGAGTCGCGGCTCACGTCCGACTCGTCGACGCCAAGCTTTTCGACGATGATGGAGGTGACGGTGGACTCAATATCGTTAGCCATAGGGGAAATCCTCGTGTGTGGTGGTCAAAGGGGTTGAACAATGACAGAATGCGTCGGGACCGCGCAGAACCCGCACGGTCGACGGCTCGGACGGGCCATGCCGCCCGTAGTTTGCTGCATGGTGTATTCAAACGTCAAAAGCTAAGGCAAGGCCTTCCGAGAAGCAACGGGGCCTTTTTGTTTGATGCAGACTTCTCAAAGCCTGCATGTCGCCTCCAAAAAGGGAGGAAAAGGGGGGCGGCTGTTTGTACGTTGCAAGTATACTGTACCGGGTCCCCCCCTCGCGCAACGCCCTTGTGAACCATCGCTCCGGCGTTTCGTTACGTCATTCGCTTGAAATTTGCTCGTATCCGCGCACGCACTCATCCGATAACGTTCGTCCCTTCATGTCCTACCTCTATACTTCCGAGTCGGTGTCGGAGGGCCACCCCGACAAAATCGCCGACCAGATTTCTGATGCCATTCTCGACGCCATGATTGCGGAGGACCCGAACAGCCGGGTCGCCGTGGAGACGCTCGTAACCACGGGCCTCGTCGTCTTGTCCGGCGAGGTCACCACCGAGGCCTTCGTCGACGTGCAGGAGATTGCCCGCGCGGTGATCCGCGACATCGGCTATACCGACCCCGAGCTCCGCTTCGATGGCGACTCGTGCGGCGTGCTGAGCAGCATTCACGAGCAGAGCCCGGACATCAGCCAGGGCGTCGACCGCCAGGAGGCGCAGGGCGCGGGCGACCAGGGCCTCATGTTTGGCTACGCCTGCCAGGAGACGCCCGAGCTCATGCCGATGGCCATCACGTACGCCCATCACCTGATGGAGACGCTGGCCGACATCCGCAAGAACACGGACCGGATGCCGTACCTGCGGCCCGACTCGAAGAGCCAGGTCACCATCGAGTACGAAGACGACCGGATGACGCCGCGCCGCGTGCACACGATCGTCGTCTCCACGCAGCACGACGCCGAGGTGGCGCAGGAAAAAATCTACCGCGACGTGCGCGACATTCTCATCCCGCGGGCCCTCCCCGACGCGATGATCGACGACGATATGATCCTGCACGTGAATCCAACGGGGCGGTTCGTGATTGGCGGGCCGCACGGCGACACAGGCCTCACCGGGCGCAAGGTGATCGTGGACACGTACGGCGGCAAGGGCGCGCACGGCGGCGGCGCCTTCAGCGGCAAGGACCCGTCGAAGGTCGACCGCAGCGCGACGTACGCTGCGCGGCACGTGGCCAAGAACCTCGTCGCCGCCGAGCTGGCCGACGAGGCCGAGGTGCAAATCGCGTACGCCATCGGCGTGTCCGAGCCCGTCTCCGTCGACGTGAACACGGGCGGCACCGGCGTTATGCCCGACCGGCAGCTGTGCAAGCTCGTGCGGGAGGTGTTCGACCTGGATCCGGCGAGCATCATCCGGGACCTCGACCTGCTGAAGCCGCGCTACCGGAAGACGGCCGCCTACGGCCACTTCGGGCGCGACAACTTCCCGTGGGAGGCGCTCGACCGGGTCGACCCGCTCAAGCAGGCCGCCAAGCAGTTCGCCTGAGGGACATCCCCCGGCGCCCCGGCCGGCGTCGGGGACCCAGCGAGAGGTAAGGAAAGCAGGGCACGCGGATCGACGCCGCGGGCCCTGTGCTCGGTGCTGAAAGGCGTCCGGTGCGGCGGCGTCACAGTCCGAGGCGCTCGGCCGCGTAGCGCGCCGCTGCGGCGACGGCGTCGGCCTCCGCGTCGAGGTGCCGGCGGACGGCGTCGGCGTACCCGTCGCTCTCGGTGAAGCCAATCGCCCAGAGGAGGGACGCGGCGTGGTCGTTCGCCGACCAGCCCTCTGCCACGGCCGTCTGGGCCGTCGTGCGCGGCGCTTCGTCCAGGTCCTCGTTGTTCGCCAGGTGGAGGAGGACGGCGTAGCCGAGCTTTTGCTCGGGGGCGGCCGTGGAGCGGGCGAGCTCCGTGATGTGGCCGATGTGCGCGGCGTGGTCGTCGTCGCTTGCGTAGTCTTGGATCACTGCGGCAAGGGGGGCGGGCACCGACGGCGCGCCGAGCAGCTCCGCCACGACGGCTGTGCCGTCGGCAGGGCGCTCGTCGCCTGCCGTACGCAGCAGCGTTTCGAGCGCCTGGGCGCGCAGGGTGGACGCCAGGGCGCCGTCAAGCACCGCGCGGCGGAGCAGGTCGATGCTCGCCGGGGGGAGCGCCGATTGGGCAACGAGGAGCTCCGTCACCGCCTGCTGAAGCGCCGGTGACGAGCGGGCCAGCGTGTCGAGGCCGGCGAGGGCCTCCTCGGGGACCGACGCGTGCCCCACGAGCGTGCGAATCGCCTGCGCCTTTACGCTGTCGGATTCGCTGCTCGCCGCCAGGAGCGTCGCACTCGATGCGTTCGGCACGGCCCGCTGGAGTTCGAGGCGATGGACCCGCCGCCGGTATTCGATGCCGTCGGACGCGGTGAGCGCCTCTCGCAAGAGGGGGCGGATCCGGTCGCTTTCGGACCACGTCACCGGCTCGTAGTAGGGCCCGCGGGGGCTCGGCGTGGTGCCCCACCAGTCGTCCCCGTTCCAGGCGGCCTCGCGGTGGTACAGCCGGGCAAAA
>JAAAPH010000132.1 GCA_009908415.1 Bacteroidota bacterium | reverse complement strand
CGTTTCCCAGAACTTCAGCCCATGGTAGGAGGGCGATGGCTCGGTGAACTGGGGAAACTTGCCGTTATTCCACGGGAAGCTTCCGCCATCCACAATGACGCCGCCGATCGTGGTACCGTGTCCGCCGATCCACTTCGTGGCGCTGGCGGTAACGATGTCCGCGCCGTGCTCCAGCGGGCGGCACGTGTAGCCGCCGGCGCCGAACGTGTTGTCTACCACGAGCGGCACACCGGCATCGTGGGCGATCTCCGCGATCCGCTCGAAGTCGGGCACGCTGAAGCGCGGGTTGCTGAGCGATTCCACGTACACGGCTTTCGTGTCGGCATCGATCAGGCCGGCGATGGAGTCCGCATCCACGCCGTCGGCAAACTTGACGTCGATGCCGAGGCGCGGAAAGGTGTTCTTGAACTGGTTGAACGTGCCGCCGTACAGGTGGCTCGACGCCACAATATTGTCGCCCGCCTCGGCCAGGTTGGTGATGGCGAGGAACTGGGCGGACTGTCCGCTGGCGGTCGCAAGGGCCGCGACGCCGCCTTCGAGGGCGGCGATGCGCTTCTCGAACGCATCGTTCGTGGGGTTCATGATGCGCGTATAGATGTTGCCGAACTCTTTCAGCGCAAAGAGGTCAGCCCCATGATCGGCATCATCGAAGGTATACGACGTGGTCGCGTAGATGGGCACGGCACGGGCGTTCGTGGCAGGATCGGGCTCTTGCCCGGCGTGCACCTGAAGCGTGTCGAAGTGAAGCGGTTGCTGCGCATCGCTGCTCATGGTCGAGGGAAGGCTGGATGGAGGGAAGAACGCGGGCGACGTCACGCGACCGACGGCCATCCAGTAGGCAAAGCGGGGTGCAGCGCCCCAAGGAAACGAAAGCTGCAGAAGAGGAGCAAAAAAGAAATCCTCTACCGCAGGAATGTGCGGAAGAGGATGGTCGCCATGCAATCCCTTCCACTCATCTATCCTCGCGGCTATGTTGCGAGGCAGGAATTGGCACCTTTCACCGACCGGGGAACGATCGGATGCGGTTGCCAGGGCTTCGTAGGGCCTACCCCCTCCACCCTTCTGGATGAGTCGGCACAAAGGCGTGCCGTCATGCTATGTCGATCATCCCAACACACAATCTGTAGATTGGTTCCGGATGGGAAACGACGTCGGATGCGCAGCGGGTAGGACGGAGGGCCGGCCGTGCGAAGGATTGAGCCCTTCGCGCGGATTTACAAAGGCTTCACGTTTGAAAAGCGGTGAAGAAGAGGGACAGCCGACGCGGCGCAGACAGCCAAAAACGAGGCGCGAACCGCCATCCTGTCAGCGGAGGGAGCTCAGGACGAGCCGAATCGGCAGAGGAGACGTTCAGGCGGCACGGCTGCGCGCCGAGATGGGGGCCGATCCATCCGATTTGAGGGGGAAATTCGACGGTGAAGATATTTGTAATAACAAGTTGAGGGTGCCGAATGGACCGAGGCTGTGCTTGTGAAGAAGGGTCCGTTTCATTACCCTCCAAGTAGGGTAATATCATTCACATGCACATGTGCTTTTCTACATCACAGAACCAAACGAAGGCCTCGTTATGGGACAAAATGAACACGACGTTTCACGGCGCGATTTTTTGCAGCGCCTCAGCATTGTGGGCGCTGCCGGCATAGGCGGTAGTACCTTGCTATCGGCCTGCGGCGGCGGCTCCGACGGCGAATCAGGCGGCGGTGCCGAGGGGCAGACCAGCGCCGCAGGCGGACAAGCCACGGCCGACCTGGACTGCGACGATCTCTCCGCGCTGTCTGATGCGCAGATCCAACAGCGTAATCAGATGGCCGAGTCGCTGAATTACGTGGCCGAGACGCCGAATCCGGAGCAGAACTGCGCCAACTGTGCGCTGTACGAGCAGCCGGAAGCAGAAGAAACGACCGACAACGCGTGCGGCGGATGCCAACTTTTCCCCGGCCCGGTCTATCCGAACGGGTACTGCACTTCGTGGGCGCCGGCGTCCTAAGCGCTATCGCTTGCCTGCCCTGTGGGGGCGGGGTCTGCCCGTCCCCATGGCGCGCTCCGTGACCCGGTCAAGGCGAAGCCCTGACGTAGCCCGAGTTGTGTGTCGTTTGCTGGCGTGAAGGCCTCGCCTTTCGGACACCGACCCGGAAATGGTCATTGGAAGGTTCACGTTAGTGCATCGCCCTTGAACGGCCGGCCAATCCCATGAAGATGATTGGCATCCGTCGGGCTGCGCCCTCGTGTCGGAATGAGATCCCAGATCGTGTCTGGGACAGGGGTCAGAATGACAGCTTTTCGCGTAGGGCACAACCCTGGGTTGCATATGTTGCTGCGGGACCGATCTTGTTCAGTCCCCACAGCATATCGCCCCCCGTCCGTGCAACTGCCAGCGATGCAACTGCCATCCTGCATTTGCTACGTTCGATACAATTGTGCCTCATTCACCTCGTTTTCGTTGAGAATTGAGGTGAGGCTGTGTTATTATATGTAACGAACTTGTCCCGCAAACGCTCGCCCGCGCTATGGCTACTCCGCAAGAATCGAACGCGCCCACCGATGCGCCGGCCGCAGAGGCCGTGATGTCGGAGGAGCGCTCAGACATCGTCCGTGAGATCTCCCTCGAAGAATTTACCCCCTCGGGCACGCTGGCTGTTACCGGCGCCTACTTTCTACTCCTGCTCGTCTTGTACGCCCTCATGTACTTCGTCGAGTTTGCCGGTAACGGCCCGTCCATCATTAATTAACCGAGAGCCTCTGTTGCTATGCATATTCATCGATTTGAGAAGATATGGATCGGGCTCTCGCTCTTCCTCATCGCCGTCTGTACCGGCATCGTGATCTACGGATTCGTGGCGCTCGACCTGAAGGTCCCAGGCATTGCTGACAGCGGGACCATCGATCCCATGAACCTCGCCGAGACGGAGTTCGCCCAGCCCGGCGTGCGTAAGGTAGGCGAGAACGAGTACGAAGTGTACATGGTGGCGCGGCAGTTTCTCTTCTTGCCTGGCACCGGACGACCGCTCACGCTCCCGGCCGGCGCGGAAGTCACGTTCCACGTGACCAGCCCGGACGTGCTGCACGGCATCCACGTGTCCGGAACGAACCTCAACACCATGGTCATTCCCGGACAAGTCGCGACGTTCAAAACGGTTTTTCCAGAGGCACGCACGTACGGCATGATCTGCCATGAATACTGCGGGCCCGCGCACCACACCATGGAAGGGCTGATCGAAATCGTCCCGCCGTCTGAGTTCGACGAAACCACGCTGCTCACCTCACGCTAATTGCATCATGACTTTTGTAGATAATTACCCTAAGGCAACCCGCGTGGTGAAGGCGTCGTTTATCGTCGCGTTTATCGCGCTCGCCATTGGCGGCCTGTTTGGTACGATTCAGGCTCTGCATCGCACAAACATCTTCCGCGGCTTTGTGAGCTCGGTGGAGTACTACACGGTGCTCACCGGCCACGGTGTGCTGCTCGCGCTGGTGTTCACCACGTTCTTTATCGTAGGGCTGTACCAGTGGGGCGTATCTCGCAGCCTTGATCGGGAGCCGGAGAACATGCGATTTACGTGGTCATGGTTTTGGATCATGACCATCGGTACCGTGCTCACCACGATCGCCATCGTGGGGGGGCTCGTGCCGGGTAGTTCCATCAGCGCCGCCGTGCTGTACACGTTCTACCCGCCGCTTCAGGGGCATCCGCTCTTTTACATCGGGGCGGCCCTGCTCATCATTGGCTCGTGGATGGCCGGAGCTGACTGGTTCCGCTCCTACCTCGTCTGGCGGAAGGACCATCCGGACGATAAGATTCCGCTGCTGACCTACATGACGCTCTTCACGATGCTGTTGTGGTACATCTGTACCATTGGCGTCGCCCTGGAGGTCGTCGTCCTGCTGATCCCCTGGTCCTTGGGCTTTGTCACGAACATCGACCCGCTGCTGCCCCGGACGCTCTTCTGGTTCTTCGGCCACGCGGTCGTCTACTTCTGGCTGCTGCCGGCGTACTTCGTCTGGTACACCATCCTGCCGAAGCTCTCCGGCGGGCGGCTCTTTAGCGATTCGCTGGCGCGGGTCGCGTTCTTGCTGTTCCTGCTGCTCTCTACGCCCATCGGCTATCACCACCAGTACGCGGATCCGGGCATCTCCATCGGCTTTAAGTTTTGGGCGTTGGTTGGGACACTCATCATCCTGCTGCCGAGCCTCATGACGGCCTTCACAGTGATCTCCAGTATGGAGCACGGCGCACGGCAGCGTGGGGGCAAGGGGTACTTCGCTTGGATGGGCGCGCTCCCCTGGAACGATCCCGCCTTCGTGGGCGTGGCGCTGGCCGGCATCATGTTCGCCGCCGGCGGCTTCAGCGGCATGATCAACGCGTCGCTGAACATCAACATGCTGGTGCACAACACGGCATGGGTTCCGGGGCACTTCCACCTGACTGTGGGCACGGCGACCGCGCTCACCTTTATGGCCATCACGTATTGGATCTTGCCGCAGCTCACCGGGCGCACGCTGAAGTACAAGAAGTTGGCGCTGGCCCAGCCGTACACCTGGTTCCTGGGCATGACGCTGATGTCCAACGCGCTGCACCGGGCCGGGCTGGCCGGGATCCCGCGCCGCACAGCCGAGCCGGAATACGCCGGCTTCGCCTTCGAGGCCCCCTTCGGTACAATTGCTGAGATGAAGTGGCAGATCGCCATCGGGGGCGTCATCCTGTTCGTGTCGCTGGTCATGTTCCTCGCCGTCATCGTGAGGAGCTGGGTCGGCGGCGAACGCGTGCCGAATCCGGTCGATGACTACATTCCGCCCCCGCTCTCCGGGTCCGAGCATTCGCCGGCCATCCTCGATAACATGAAGCTGTGGGTCGGTTTGGCCATCATCCTCGTCCTCTTTGCCTACACCTTCCCCCTGGCTGAGATGGTGATGGATGGGCTCTTCTCGCCCGGCGCGCCGCCCTCGCCGGTGTAACGGCCACGGCGCGGCGCGTATACATCGCTCTTTAACGTGCATCCAAACGCCCGGGGCTGCTCGTCTCGGGCGTTTGTTATGGATGCGCTCCGCTTCGTATTCGTAATGCTTCAACGGACATGGACTCCTCCGCCTCATCCTCCTCCTCGCGGACGCCCGAGCCGGCCGACTCCGCGGAGTCGGCTGCATCGTCCGGCGAGTCCGCGCCGGCCTCATCCTCCGCAGCAGATGATGCGGAGAACAACGACTCCTCGTCGTTCGAAAAATGGCTGGTCCGCTTCTTCCTGATCATGGCGTTTGGTGCCGCGTTCGGCATCGAGGGCATGACGCTGTTCCGCTCCTACGTGCTGGACCACGATGGGGCAGAGGCGCCCGTCGAAGAGGCGCCGCCGCCGCTGCCCACGCTCCAAATCGGCGACGACCTGCTCCCCGATGCGCTCCCCACCGAACGGATTGAGACGCTTACCCTTGAGGCTCATCAGGGCGACACGTGGACGTTTCGCATGGAGGTCGCTCTCCAGAATCCGACCGAGCAGCCGTACGAATTGACGACCTTCGGCGTGCTGACCCAAAGTGGGAGCGTCCACGAGAAGGCCTTTCGGGCGACCTGCCCGCCCGGTGACTCGACGCGCCTCGTGGCCGAGTGGGAGGTTGCTGCAAGTGACATCCCCGAGTCGCTCGTCGCATCGGGTCGGGCGCAGGTGACGCCCGACTCGTCCGTGGTGCACGCGCGCCGTATCCGACTGCCACGCATCCCCGTGCAAATGGTGCGGTAGCCCCCCGCTTGATCTAGCCGTTGGTGGGCAGTGGCCGGGGGAAGGGGGCCGGGCGCGTTGATACAGAGCAGGCTGCCGTTGTATCTTGTCGGCGGTGGCTTGATCGGGGCGGCGTCCGTGTAGGAACGCTCCACCGCGCCCGCGGACGCCCCGGCCTGGCAACGGGCCCCGTCCGATCAGGCGTGCCGTATCCCGCTGACCAGATGCTCCACTGGAAACCGCATCGCATGCCCGCTGCTCTGCCGTCCCGCTTCTCCCCTGTGGTGCTGGCCCTGGTGGTCGCCGCCTGCGCACTTGTAGCCAGTGGCTGCCGCACGGCGCCCGACCCCGCCGACCGGCCTAATGTCATACTCATCATGGCGGATGACATGGGGCAGGGCGACCCGTCCGCCTATAACGACAGCTCCAAGATTCCCACGCCGCACATCGACCGGTTGGCCGACGAGGGCATCCGGTTTACGGACGCGCATACGCCGTCGTCGGTCTGTACGCCCACGCGCTACGGGCTGCTGACCGGACGGTACGCGTGGCGGACCGCGTTGAAGCGCGGCGTACTCTGGGGCTATTCGCCCGCGCTGATCGACACGCAGCGCACGACGATTGCGTCGCTACTTAACGAACAGGGCTACGCGACGGCCGCCGTCGGGAAGTGGCACCTCGGGCTCGGCACAGAGGATTCGACCGATTACAGCAGGCCCTTTCAGCCAAGTCCGGTCGACTACGGCTTCGACATGTTTTTCGGCATTCCGGCGTCCCTGGATATGGAGCCGTACGTCTATGTCGATGGCGACCGGGTAGTGCAAGCGCCCACCGACCGCGTCGGACGCAGCGAACATCGCCGGCAGGGCGGCGGCGGGTTCTGGCGGGCCGGACCCGCCGCCCCCGGGTTTGCCCACGTCGACGTGATGCCCCGCACCACGGACCGGGCGGTCGACTTCATTAACCGGCAGGCGGCCGCCGCAGCCGACCGGCCCTTCTTCCTGTACCTGCCCTTCTCGGCGCCCCATACGCCGTGGCTGCCTACAGCACCCTATGCGGATACGAGCGGCGCGGGCTATTACGGCGATTTCGTGGCGCAGGTGGATGGGGCTGTCGGCCGGGTTCTTGATGCCCTGGACCAGCGAGGGGTCGCGGAGAACACGCTGGTCATCTTTACGAGCGACAACGGCGCGCACTGGCCGGAGGCCGACATCGACGCGTGGGGCCACGATGCCAACAACGGCTGGCGCGGGCAGAAAGCCGACATCTGGGAAGGAGGGCACCGGGTGCCGTTTGTCGCCCGCTGGCCCGGCCACGTGCCGCCGGGCGCGGTGAGCGATGAAACGATCTGCCTGACCGACATGATGGCGACGCTGGCGGCGATCGTGGGCGCCGACCTCGACCGGGATGAAGGGGAGGACAGCTACAACGTGCTGCCGGCGATGCTGCAGCAGCCCTACGACACGCCCATTCGGGAGGCAACCGTGCATCATGCCCTCGACGGCATGTTTGCCATTCGTCAGGGGCCGTGGAAGCTCATCGAGGGGCGAGGATCAGGCGGGTTTACCGCGCCGCAGCGCCGCGAGGTGGGGCCCGATGAGCCGGCCGGGCAGCTCTATCACCTCGGCCGGGATCCTCAAGAGACGGAGAATCTGTACGACGAGCATCCCGAGATCGTCGAGCGACTGCGGACGCTGCTCGCGGCGTACCGAGAGCAGGGCCACAGCCGCCCGCTCCCGTAGGCGTGCCGCGTGCCCATTCGGCCCCTCGCTCAGTCCGCTCCCGACATCCCGCGGGCGGAGTTGCCGACGACGAGTAGGCTGCTGGATGCCATGGCGAGGGCTGCGAAGAGCGGGTTGATGGCGCCGGCGATGGCAAGCGGAATGGCGACCGCGTTGTAGAGAAAGGCCCAACCCAGATTCTGCCGGATGCGGCGGCGCGTCTGCCGAGCGAAGGCAAACACCTGCGGAACGCGGCGCAACGCGCTGTCGGTGACCACCACGTCGGCCGAGTCGGCGGCGAGCGCCGTGGGACCGAAGGCAATGCCGAGGTCGGCCTCGGCGAGGGCTGGCGCGTCATTGCTGCCGTCGCCTACCATCGCGATGGGGCCCTGCGCGCGTAGCTGGCGGATGATCTCCGATTTGGCTTCCGGCCGCACCTCGGCGAAGACGCGATCGAAGACGCCGTGGGTGCGTAGCCGGTCGGCCGCGCCCTGGCTGTCACCGGTCAGGACGACGATCTCGCGGTCGGTGTGCTGCAGGCGGTCGAGAACCGATTGCCAGTCGGGGCGCATCTCGTCGCCGACGACGAGGAGGCCCTGCGCAGCGCCGTCCCAGCCCACGGCCACCGGCACCTGCGCCTGCGCCTGCGCCGCCGTCGCGCGTTCCACGTACTCGTCCGCAACCGACCAGCCCCCGGCCCGGAGCCAGTCGGGATGTCCGACCCGCACGCGGGTGCCATCGACGGTCGCCTCGACACCGCGCGCCGCGCTCCGCACGTGGGTAACGGTGTGTCCGTTCCGCGCGGCGTCGTCCACGATAGCGCGGGCCACGGGATGGGTGGAGTGCGCCTCCACGGCGCGTGCGCGCTGTACGGCTTCATCGGAGGCCACGACGTCCAGGAGCTGCATCTGGCCCGTCGTCAGTGTACCCGTCTTGTCGAAAGCGAGCGTGCGGATGGTGGGAGCGCGCTCAAAGACCGAGACGTCGCGGATCACGATATGGCGGGCCAGCGCCTCACGCAGGCCCGACGCGATGGCGAGGGGGGTGGCGAGTCCGAGGGCGCAGGGGCACGACACGATGAGGACGGCTAGACCCGTCAGCAACGCAGGGGCAAAGGCCGTCCCCGACAGCAGCTGCCAGCCCACCGTGCCGGCCGCCAGCACGAGCACGAGCGGGACGAACACGGCCGCGATCCGGTCGACGAGGCGCTGCACGCCCGGGCGCTTCGACTGGATGTCCCACATTAGGTGCACGAGCCGGTCGAGCGTGCTTTCTACGGCATCCCCCACCTCGATCGTGAGCGCATGTTCGGTTACGACGGCCCCGCCAATCACGTCATCACCGGGGCGCCGGGTGACGGGAAGCGCCTCGCCGGTGAGCAGCGATTCATCCACGGCCGCCGTGCCCTCGACCACGGTGCCGTCGACGGGGACCCGCTCGCCGGCCCGCACCCGCACACGATCG
>JAAAPH010000057.1 GCA_009908415.1 Bacteroidota bacterium | reverse complement strand
CTCCTGCCGGACGCGGGTAGCGTGCAGACCGGGCAGACCACCGTCGGCTACCTGAAGCAGTCGACGCAGGAGCAGACGATGGACCGTTCGGTGCGGGACGAAGCGCTGCAGGCGTTCGACGAGGTACTGGCGCTCGAAGCGAAGGAGGCCCAGATCACCGAGCAGCTCGCTGAGGCCGACGATTACGAGAGCGACCACTACCAGAAGCTGCTCGACCGGCTGGAGCGCGTGCAGGCGCAGCTCAACGCCGAAGACGCGCACACCATCCGCGCCCGCACGGAAGCGACGCTCACCGGCCTCGGCTTCGACCCCGACGCGCTCGACCGCCCGCTGGAGAGCTTCTCCGGCGGCTGGCGCATGCGCGTCGCTCTCGCCAAGCTGCTCCTCCAGCGGCCCGACGTGCTGCTGCTCGACGAGCCCACCAACCACCTCGACATCGACAGCATTGACTGGCTGGAGGAGTACCTGAAGGGCTACCCCGGCACCGTCATCATCGTGAGCCACGACCGCTACTTCCTCGACCGGATGGTGACGACCATCGCCGAGATGCACCGGGGCCAATTGGCGCACTACGACGGCAACTACAGCTACTACCTGGAGGCGCGCGAAGAGCGGCGCGCGCAGCAGCAAGCCGCGTACGAGAACCAGCAGCGCAAGATCAAGGAGATCCAGGACTTCATCGACCGCTTCCGCTACAACGCCTCGAAGGCGGCGCAGGTGCAGAGCCGCGTCAAGAAGCTCGAGAAGATGGACCGCATCCCCCCGCCGCCCTCGGAGGACGAACGGATTGCGTTTCGCTTCCCCGAACCGCCGCGCTCTGGGCAGGTCGTGCTGGAGCTCTCGACGTTTTCTAAGACCTATGACAGCGCCGACGGGCCCGTCGAGGTGTTCGACGACACCGAACCGCTCACCGTGGCGCGGGGCGATAAGATTGCCCTCATCGGCCCAAACGGCGCGGGGAAGTCGACCCTCGCCCGTATCCTACGGGGCACCGAGCCGTTCGAGGGCTCACGCGAAGAAGGCCACAACGTCGAAATGTCGTTCTTCGCCCAGCACCAGGCCGACGCGCTGGATCCGGACCAGACCGTCCTACAAGCCCTGCGTGAGAAGGCGCCCCGCCGGTCCGACACGGAGCTGCGGACGATGCTCGGCACCTTCCTCTTCACGGGCGACGACGTGTTCAAGCAGGTGCGCGTGCTCTCGGGCGGCGAAAAGAGCCGGCTGGCCCTCGCCCGCACGCTCTGCTCCCCCGCCAACTTTCTCGTCCTCGACGAACCGACGAACCATCTCGACATCGCGTCGCGCGAGGTGCTCATCGAAGCCCTTCAGCAGTACACGGGCGCCTTCGTGGTCGTGAGCCACGACCGGCACTTCCTCGACGAGATCGTGGAGCAGGTGTGGCGCGTGGGCAACGGCGGCGTACGCACCTTCCACGGCAACTACTCGGACGCCCGCTGGCAGGTGGAGCACGGGACCGCGCGCGCCGTGGGCGTAACTGAAGAGGCCGCCTCGTCAACGAATGGTACCGCCTCGAACAAGACGAGCGACGTCCCCCCGGATGACACGGCGCCCTCCACGACCCGCAATGGGCCGTTTTCCGACCTCAACTCGTACGAGTTGCAGCAGAAGTTTGACGCGACCGAAGAGGCCATCCTGGAGCAGGAAGCCCGTCAGGAGGACCTGGAGGCCGAAATGGCCGAGCCGTCGTTCTACGACGACGATGACGCCATGCAAGAAAAGGCCGCCGCCTACCAAGCGATCGAGCAAGAACTGGCCGCATTGTATGAGCAGTGGGAGGCGCTCGCGGACGCGTTGGAGGCGTACGAAAAGGCATGACGATATAGCCGCAGGCCTACCCCTATGACCATGGTCGTCTTTTTCCGCCGCACCGTTCTCGTTGGCCTGGCCGCGCTGCTGATTGGCAGCGCCGAGCCGGCGCGCGCCCAGATTTACGCACTGCCCCATGCCGACACCTCGCAGTCGAGCTCCTTCGGCATCGCCGTGGCTCTCGACACCAGCCGCGCCATCGTCGGCGCGAGCGGGGAAACAACGTGTGGCCCGAACGGCGGCGCCGCGTATATCTACGATCGGAAGGGACGCGGCGGCACCTGGAAGCAGACGGCTCGCCTCATTCCACGGCGCGATCAGTGCCAGGAAGGGGCCTTTTTCGGCCAAGCCCTCGACCTGAGTGGTCGCTTTGCGATCGTCAGCGCGTCGAGCGACTTTTTCGCCGAGCGCCGATCGAATGCTGCGTACATCTTCGAGCGCGACAGCCTCGGCGACTGGAACCAGGTGGCCCACCTCACGGCGGAAGGCGGCTTCGAAGACGAAGGGTCCTTCGCTGCCGACGTGGCCATCGATGGCGGGCGCGCCCTGGTGACCACCTCAGGCAATCCGGACGGACAAGACGGAGGAGCCGCCTACGTGTACGAGCGCGATCCCGACACCGGCTCCTGGTCGCAGGTGGCCCGGCTCACCGCGCAGGCCGGCGTGACGCACGGCGTGCTCGGCGGGGCCGGCGCCCTCGACGGCGACCGCATCATCGTGGCAGCCTCGACCTACTTCGAACGCGAGCCGGGCTCGGCCTACATCTTTGAGCGCGACAGCACGGGCACCTGGCGCGAGACCGCCCGCATCGGCGGCATCAAAGACTTTTTCATATCGGTAGACCTGGCCGGCGAGCGCGCGCTCACCGGCGAAGCACGCGCTGGCGATAACGAATCGGGCACGGCCCGGGTGTTTCGGCGCACACCGTCCGGACAGTGGATCCACGAGTCCACGCTGCGCCCGTCGACCCCGTATGCCTCAGGCGCGTTTGGGTCAACCGTGTCGCTCTACGAAGACCGCGCGCTCGTCACCGGCTACGACGAGCAACTCGGCCAGGACTTCAACATCGACCGCGTGGTGTACGTCTTCAAGCGGGACACGACCGACAGCACGTGGTCGCAACAGCAGATCATCGACATTGGGGAGGTCGATTTCGGAACGGCGCTCGACCAAAACGCATCGTTTGGGCTAATCAGCACGGTGCCCGACGACGAACCCGGCACGGTGTATGTTGTCAGGTTATTCTGACGCTGCCCTTTGCCTCTTCGCCGCACGGTTATGCCGATGCCCCCCGCTCGTGCCGCAGAGCCGCGCCGCGGCTCACGCCCTTCGCCGTTCGTTCAACGCATGGCGCTCGCTGCGTGCTGTGCGGGCAGCCTGCTCCTGAGCGCGTGCGGCGGCACCGACGCCGTCCGCTCGGACGCCGACTCTGCGGCTCCACTGCCCCGCACCCCGCTCGCCGTCGAAGAGGCCGAGCGTACGCCCGAACCTGCGGCCATCCCGGCCCCGCCCGCCCCTGCCGTCGCGCAACTCATCCACGACGCGCTGCGTACGGACGGCAGCATCAGCCGCCCCGCGCTGCTCCGCCGTTTGGGTCCGCCTCAGCGCATCACCGCCGAACCGGTCCCGAATCAGTACGGCACGGGCACGACCGACACGATCCGCACGTTGACCTACCCCGGGCTGCGGGTCATGCTTTACGAAGCAACCCAGTCTACCCGTAGTTTTCTCATCCGCCTCATGCTGATTGACGGGCGCTATGCCAGTCCGGAGGGGCTGCACGTGGGGATGCGCCCACCGCAAGTGATTGCCGCCATTGGCCCGCCCACCGAGCGGGACAGCATGACCGGTGAGCTCATTTACGCCGAACGCGATAGCATGCCGACGGCGCTCATCCTCACCGTGCGCCGCGGCCGCGTCACGACGATCGCGTGGGAGTTTTATTTTTCGTGAGCCGATGCCCCTCCGGGCGCCAGGCTCCCCAGCACCAGCAGCAAATCCCCTATCGCCCGGCACGTGGTGCAACGATTGGTGGCACAACGCATGATGGGATCAACGCATCGTCTCATACCAACTCCGCCAGCGAATTGGGTAGCCCAGGCCCCATCCTCCCGGGGCGGGTCGCTCACAGGGCCGCCCCATCGGCGGAGGCAGGCTCGGCCGTCAGCGTCTCCAGTACCGGATCGAGAGCCCCTTTCAGAAGCAGCCCGGTGTGCTGGTAGCGGATGCGCCCGCGCTTGTCGATGACGTAGGTGCGCGGGACGGCCGTCGTCTGCCCATACTTGCGATAGGCTACGCTCCGGCTGGCCACCTGCGGGTAGTTGATATCACGCCCCTCGGCGAAGGCCCGCACAGCGTCCAGCCCGCCTTCATCGACCGACAGGCCCACGAAGGTTACGCCCCGATCGGCAAACGCACGCTGCAGTTCGACGAAGCCGGGGATCTCGACCCGACACGGCGGGCACCACGTGGCCCACACGTTCAGGACGACGACCTCGCCGCGGTGGTCGGACAGGCGAAATGGTTCGCCGTTCATCCGCTCCAGCGCAAAGTCGGGCGCGGGCGGGCCAGTGGGCGGCAGGTCGACGTCGGGGTGAATGTCCTGCCAGAGGTAGTAGCCGAACACGAGGACGACGCCCCACATCCAGTGGCGGCGCACCAACCGACCGGCATAGGCCGCCCCCGTACGGAGACGCGACGAGTGGGAGGTGTCCTGGGAGATGGAGCGAGAAGAATCAGACATAGCAAGGGGACGGATGAAGGAGAAGCGACCGATTAGCGGCTGAGGGCCCGTGTCACGAACGCGACGGGGCCTCGTCCAGCAGCGGGATGACCTGCTCGCGCAACTCGGCTTCGGGGAAGTAGCCGGGCCGCACGTACGCGATGGTGCCGTCTGGCGCCACCACGAACGACATGGGCAGTGCGCGCACGCCGCCGTAGCGGTTGGCGACGGTGCCGTCGTCCACCACGAGCGGATAGTTGATGTTCATCTCTTGCGCGAAGGGGCGGACGACGTCGAAGCCTTCCTCATCGAGCGAGATGCCGACGAAGGTCAGCCCATCGTCACCGTATTCCGTCTGCAAGTCCACAAAGAGGGGGATTTCCTGCCGACAGGGCGGACACCAGGTGGCCCAAAAGTTGACGACCACGACCTCACCACGGTGGTCGGATAAGCGAAACCGTTCGCCGTTCATCCGCTCCAGCGTAAAGTCGGGCGCCGGTTGGTCTTGCAGCGGATGCTCGCCGATAAACGAGAGGCCGGGCGCTTTTTCCGGCGTGCGCTCGCCGCCGGCGTTTGAAAGCAGTGCGTACAGTCCACCGGCAGCAAGAATGGTGACGGTAAGAAGGGCAATCCGATGCAGTCGGGTTTTCCAGCGGGGGGATGGCATACTCTTCTCCGATGTTACAGCGTGAGATGGCGCGAGGGATTGGCCGCCCCGGATGCCCTGCGGAAGGGCACGGCGGCGACCGGAAAACGCCGGTCGGCAGCGTGCAGACCGGCAGCAGCATGCGCGCCCCGATCGGGCGCGCGCGACGGAGAAGGGGATTACAAGAGCAGGACGATGCTGCGCAGCGCCTCCACGGCGTGCGGCCCAGGCCATGTGGCGGTCGCATTGAGTCCTCGCGTGCGAGCACGGCGTACGTGCGCCTCGCGCGGTGATGATGCAAGCGCATACAAGGCCAGCGCAGACGATTCATCCGGCCGCAGCTCGTTACCACGCTCCAACGGACGCATCCTCGTCGTGGTTAGCTGTGTGAGCCGACCGAAGAACGGTGCGACACACCGGAAGAGCGGAGCGGCGTCATGCGACGTCGGGGTTACGGCGTGACGGGCCGCGTCGACCGGCGCCGCGGTGGGCAGCGCCTCCGTGGACGCTGCGGCTTGTGAGGCCGATCGGGGGCACGGCGCCACCGCCCCGAAGCGGGCAGGCCCCATGACGAGGAGCACAGCCAACCCCCCGGCTACAAACCGGAGCAAAGCCACCGATGGATTCTGTACAAACCGAGACAAAGCCATGAGAGCGGGGCACGCGGTTGCCATTCACGACCCAAAACCGAGCGCTGCGACATGGGTTCCTGGGTTCGGTGGGCCCGTCGCCGCTCGTTGCCCAGCACATGAGCCGCCCCGCGGTGGCCCCGCCCACGACGCGGAGGCGTCGAATCTCCCCGACCGCTCGCGGGTTTACAAACGGCTATACCTTCTCTATCGCCCGCCTGCCCCGGCCTATGCCCCCCGCCACCGATACGCACCAACCGTTCGACCTCGTCTCCGACTTCGAGCCGACCGGCGACCAGCCGAAGGCGATCCGCGAGCTCGTCGAGGGCCTGGAGCGCGGCGACGAGTACCAGACGCTCCTCGGGGCAACGGGCACTGGAAAAACGTTTTCCATTGCCAACGTGATCGAGGAGGTGAACCAGCCGACGCTCATCATGAGCCATAACAAGACGCTGGCCGCCCAGCTCTACGGCGAACTGAAGCAGTTCTTCCCGAACAACGCCGTCGAGTACTTCATCTCGTACTACGACTACTACCAGCCCGAGGCGTACATCGTCCCGAACGATCAGTACATCGAGAAGGACATGTCGATCAACGACCGCATCGAGCGGTTGCGGCTGAAGGCAACCAGTTCGCTCGTCTCGGGCCGCGACGACGTGATCGTGGTAGCGAGCGTCTCGTGCATCTACGGCCTCGGCTCACCGGATGAGTTTCGCAAGCAGATCGTGCAGCTCAGCCCGCAGCAGGAGGTCGAGCGCAACGACCTGCTTCGCCAGTTCATCGACATCTTCTACACGCGCAACGACCTCGACTTCCAGCCCGGCACCTTCCGCGTACGCGGCGATGTGGTCGACGTCTTCCCCGCCTACCTCGAAGACGAAGCGTTGCGCATCGAGTTCTGGGGCGACGAGATCGACCGGCTGAGTCGCATCGAGCCGGAGACGGGCCAGGAGATTGCCGAGGTCGACGGCACGTACACGCTCTACCCGGCACAGATCTTCGTGACACCGCAGGACCGGCTGCAGGCCGCCATCGAAAACATTCAGGAAGAGCTGCGGTGGCGGCTGGCCGTGCTCCGCGAGGAGGGCAAGATGGTCGAGGCGCAGCGGCTGGAGCAGCGTACGATGTTTGACATCGAGATGATGCAGGAGGTGGGTTACTGCTCCGGCATCGAGAACTACGCGCGCCACCTCTCGGGCCGTGAACCGGGCGAGCGGCCGTACTGCCTGTTCGACTACTTCCCCGACGACTTCCTGCTCGTCGTCGACGAGAGCCACGTCACGATCCCGCAGGTGCGCGCCATGTACAACGGCGACCGTGCCCGCAAGCTGACGCTCGTCGAGCACGGCTTTCGGCTGCCCTCCGCGCTCGACAACCGGCCGATGACGTTCGAGGAGTTCGAGGACGCCCACGATCAGGTCATCTTCATGAGCGCCACGCCCAGCGATTACGAGCTGGAGCAGAGCGACGGCGTGTTCGTCGAGCAGGTCGTCCGCCCCACCGGCATCCCCGATCCCGAGATCGACATCCGGCCGACGGGGAACCAGATCGACGACCTGCTGGAGGAGATTCGCAAGCGTACCGAGCGCGGCGAGCGCGTGCTCGTCACCACGCTCACGAAGCGGATGACCGAGGACCTGGCCGACTACCTCGACAGCTACGGCGTGCGAGTCCGCTGGATGCACTCCGACATCGACGCGCTGGAGCGGGTCGACATCATCCGCGGGCTGCGCCTCGGCGAGTACGACGTGCTCGTGGGCGTGAACCTGCTGCGCGAGGGGCTCGACCTCCCCGAGGTGTCGCTCGTCGCCATCCTCGACGCCGACAAGGAAGGCTTCCTCCGCTCGGAGCGCTCGCTGATCCAGACGGCCGGCCGCGCCGCGCGCAACGTGAACGGCACCGTCATCCTCTACGCCGACGAGATCACGGGCTCGATGCAGCGGATGATCGACGAGACGGAGCGGCGCCGCGAGATTCAGCTCGAATACAACGAGGAGCACGACGTCACGCCGGAGCCCATCAAGAAGTCGGTCGACCAGATCCACATGGGCACCGCCATCGCCGACGAGAAGGGCGAAGACGATGAAAAATACGCATACGGCGGGCCGGAGCAGCTCTCCAGCAAGGTGGCCGACCCCGTCGTCCAGTACCTCTCCGACGACCAGAAGCACGACCTCATCGAGCAGATGAAGGCAGAGATGCAGGAAGCGGCCGAGAACCTGGAGTTCGAACGCGCCGCCGAACTGCGCGATTCCATCGAGGAGATCGAGAAGCAGTTGGAGGCATAGAGAGGGTTCGAAGTAGAGCGTTTAGGAATGCGATTGAAATCGCCACCCTCCACTGAGCAAATCCGCAAGCAGCTCAACGAAGTGTTGAACTCCGGCCAGCCGGTGCGTGTAGTCTAATTCACATCCATCTTGGCAATCAATCGGAGATCGTGATGAATTTGCCTGATCGTATCGAGATCAACCCAGACGTGCTGACTGGAAAGCCTGTGGTGAAGGGAACGCGGATCTCTGTAGAGCTCATCATGGAGCTTCTATCCGAGGAATGGGCCATCGAGGAAATTCTCGACAATTATCCGGCCCTTGATCGTGAAGACGTGTATGCCTGTCTTCGATACGCAACGGAGGCGTTAAAGTCCGAGCGGGTATATCCGGTAGCCACTGATCCCGAAGGCTAATGCACCTGCTCGTCGATCAGAATGCGCCGCGTGCTGTCGTCAGCGCCCTTCGCGCTAGAGGAGACGACGTGGTATGGGTACAAACGGAGATGCCAGGCGTCGATGACCGGATCATTCTGGATGCTGCCGTCGAGGAGAATCGCATCGTGCTGACCTTTGATAAAGACTTTGGAGAGCTCGCCTTCCACTACGGGCTTCCTGCGTCCTGCGGCGTTGTTCTGTTTCGCATCCGGCTCACTGCTCCCGAGAAGGTCGCCCGACGCGTCGTTACGGCCCTCGCTACGCGTGACGACTGGACGAGGCGCTTTTCCGTCGTCGAGGAACACCGCATCCGCGCTCGTCCACTACCAAACCTATGAGTAGCTGACCGCTGGTCACCAAAACCGCTGGTCGC
>JAAAPH010000389.1 GCA_009908415.1 Bacteroidota bacterium | reverse complement strand
GCCACCCCCGTCCTTGGCGACTGGGACGGCGATGGCGATGCCGACCTCATGATAGGCAGCACGAGCGGCGGACTGCGGTACGTTGAGCGGCGATAGTCGGGGAAGAGATCAGGCATCCGGCGGCAGCTCGTCTACGATGCGCCGTAATCGAGTTTTGATTGGAGGAAACCGCTCGTGAATCGCATCCCACACGGTTTCCAGATGGACAGCAAAGTACTTGTGGATGAGCACGTCGCGCATACCCGCCATGTCAGCCCACGGCACGTCGGAATAGCGTGCGCGGATCTCCGGGTCGAGCTGCTTGGTGGCTTCGCCAACAATCTCGAAGGCACGCTGAAGGGCATATTGCTTTTCAAGATTACCTTCAAGCTCCTCAAACGCCACATCCTCTACGAACGCTTCGGCGGCGCCCATCGCTTCGATGATATCCTGGAGGTACTGGCGCTGGCTTCACATCACAGGTATTGAACCTCGCGGCGGATGTTATCGGCAGCGGGGCCTTCCTTGAGCGCCGTCGGCATGCCCAGATCCACGTCGCGCTCCAGCAGGTCCTCCAGGTAGCGCTTCAAATTAACGAATTCGTAGAGCGTCGGGGTTTCGGAGAAGGTGACGAGCAGGTCGACGTCGCTGGTGTCCGTTTGCTCGCCGCGGACGAACGAGCCGCAGATGCCGAGCCGATCCACGCCGTATCGCTTGCGCAGGTAGGGCATCTCAGCGCGGAGCGTCTGTTTGATATCGTCGAGCGTGGGCATACGAGAAACGCATGATTGATAGGCTCTCGATTGTACCTTGCTGCGCGCGCCGATGTTTTGGTCTATGGCGCGGGCGCGGCCGGTCCACGTCGGTCGACGCTAAGGGCGGGCGAGCTCCTCGCGAGGGGCAACGCGCGGGTGGACAGTGCGGTACGCATCGGGGTCGAAGTCGACCACGCGCTGGCGAAACGCGCGCACCGAGCCGGGCCAGAGCACGGCGTTCCGGCCTGATCCATCGAGGTACCAGCTGTCGCACCCGCCGCGTGTCCAGACGGTGCCTTCCGCCATCTGATCGACCTCGCGTACGAAGCGCGCCTGCGCGGCCGCGTGCGGTTCGACGGCCGCGGCGCCGGACGCGTCCATAAACCGCAGCGCGCCCAGAAGGTGCTCGATCTGCGCCTCAATCATGGGCAGGATCGCGTTGTGTCCGAGCCCCGTGTTGGGCCCGCGCAGCAGAAACAGGTTCGGAAAGCCCGCCACCGTGGTGCCCAGGTAGGCCCGCGGCGATCCGCTCCAGTACGCATGCAGCGACTCGCCGTCGCGCCCGTACACGGAGCGGGCAAACGGCATCTCCGTCGAGTGGAACCCGGTGCAGTAGACGATGACATCGGCCGCGTGCGGCGCCGTGCCCTTCGGCCCGGCCACAGCGCCGGGATGCACAGCCCGCGCCGCGCCGTCCACGACGGTGACGTTGGGCTGGGTGAGGGCGGGATAGTAGTGGTCGGAGTGGAGGATGCGCTTGCAGCCCAGCCGGTAGTCGGGCGTGAGCACCTCGTGCAGGGCGGGGTCTTTCACCTGTCGGCGCAGGCGGAAGCGCACCAGGTACTCGACGAGGCGCGCCAGGGCCGGGTGCCAGAACATTAGCCCCGAGGCCTCGCGGATGATGTGCAGCACGGAACGCCACGCCGTCAGGAGCCGCGGAAAGCGTGCGAAGAGGCGCTGGACGCGCTCCGGGATGACGCCGTCGCCGTGCGGCACGACCCAGGGCGCGGTGCGCTGGAAGAGCGTCAGGTGCTCCACCACGGGCTGCAGCGCCGGCACGAGCTGCACGGCCGAGGCCCCGGTGCCCACCACGGCCACGCGGAGCCCGGACGGGTCGAAGTCGGCGGGCCATTGCGCCGAGTGGAAGGCGCGCCCGGCGAAGCGCTCCTGCCCGGGCAGCCGGGGCACGCGCGGCTCGGAGTGCGCCCCCACGCCGGATACCAGCACGCGGGCGGCGAACCGTCCGTGATTGGTGTCCAGCATCCACCGCATCGTCTCGGGATCCCACGCCGCGCGCTCGATGCGATGGCCGAATCGCATGTGCGGGCGCACGCCGAAGTCGGTAGCACACTGCTTCAAGTAGGCGAGGATCTCACCCCGCTTCGCAAAGCGGCGGCTCCAGTCTGGCTTCGGAGCGAAGGAAAACGAGTACAGGTGCGAGGCCGTGTCGCAGGCGCAGCCGGGGTAGCGGTTCGCGCGCCAGACCCCGCCGACCTCGTCGGCGCGTTCAAAGACGGCGACATTCTCGACGCCCTCTTGCTTGAGCCGGATCGCCGCCCCCAATCCGGCAAATCCACTCCCAATGATGGCCGTGTCGATGTCGGTAGTGGGGCGCGTGCGCATCGGGGGCGGGGCGTACGAAGTGGGGCGAGGGCGATGAAACCGGCGGCGACGCAGACGCTCGCTTCAGGAGAAACCCGGAGCCGTCCACTGGGCCGGCCGGTGGGGGAGATGGGTGCGTGGTAGCAAACCCGCTGGTGGATGATCAGGTATTCAGACTACCGGCCGATCCGTCCGTTCTTCCTTGCCAGCATCTTCAAGAAAGGGCGGTGCCTGCTCGGGAGCTGCCGCGCCGCTCCGCGCGCCGACCGAGCGCATGGGCGAGACGGGGCAGCACGGCGCCTGTCTTGGCATCGACGCGGAGCGTGGCGAGGTCGTCGCCCCGCGTGGGGCCGAGATTGACGATGGCGATAGGATGGCCGTTCTGCGCGGCCCGCCGCACGAAGCGGTACCCCGAGTACACGGTGAGCGACGAGCCGGCGACGAGTAGCGCATCCCCCTCGCCGAGCAGCGTCCAGGCCTCTTCAACCCACGGGGCGGGCACGTTCTCGCCGAAGAAGATGACGTTCGGCTTCAGCACGCCGCCGCACCGCCGGCAGCCGGGCACGGCGAATGTTTGCGTCGCCGCGCGGGGGATCTCCGCGTCGCCATCTGGGGCGATCTCAACCGCGCGGTCCGTCCAGCCCGGGTTGCGGGCGAGCAGGCGCTGCTGGAAGGCCGGGCGGTGCTCCACCACGCCGCAGTCGAGGCACACGACCTCTTCCAGCGCGCCGTGCAGCTCCACCACGCGCGTGCTGCCGGCGGCATGATGCAGGCGGTCCACGTTCTGCGTGATGATGCCACGTATGCGCCCCGAGGCTTCCAGGCTTGCCAGGGCCCGGTGGCCGTCATTAGGCTCTGCCGCCGCAAACGTGGGCCAGCCGATGGCACTGCGCGCCCAGTAGTGTTGCCGCGCGGCCGGGTCGCCCACGAAGGCGCGGTACCGAATCGGATTCCGCTCGGTGTGGCGCGTCTCCGGTCCCCGGTAGTCGGGGATGCCGGACTCGGTGCTGCATCCGGCGCCGCTTAGCACCACGATGCGCCGTCCGCGGAGCACGTCGACGAGCTTGCGAATCGAGGCGGCAGGCATCGGCGCGGAGGCATCGGTGAGCAGACAACGGTGCCCTTGAACAGCCGCCGCCGCATTCGGGTTCACCCGCGGCCGGCCGGCACGATCCCAGATTGTGAAACCGTAAAACGCAGACGAGCCGCTCGCACGCTGTCCGCTGGTGATTATATTGGCACGAACGCGACGACCGCTCTGCCCATCCATCTCCCGACTGCCATGTCCTGCCGCGCGCTTCTGCTGACGCTCCTCGCCCTCATCGTTACGTCCAGTCTCGCCTCCACAGCGGCTGGCCAATCCAGTGATCGGGCCACCGAAAACGTATTCCTGATTACGCTGGATGGGCTGCGGTGGGAAGAGCTCTTCGCGGGCGCCGACTCCACGCTCCTCCACGACGAGCGGTACGTGGATGACGTGGACGGCCTGCGCGAGCGCTTCTGGCGCGATACCCCGGCAGCGCGGCGGGAAGCGCTGATGCCGTTTTTCTGGAACACCATCGCTCAGGAGGGCCAGCTGTACGGCGACCGGACCCGCGGCTGCACGGTCGATGCCACCAATAACATGCTGTTCTCGTACCCCGGCTACAACGAGATCCTCACCGGCGCGGCCGACGACGATCGGATCGACAGCAATGCCAAGCGCCCGAATCCGAACGTCACCGTGCTGGAGGCGGTGAACCGCCAGGAGGGCTTCCGCGACCGCGTTGCGGCCTTCGGCTCGTGGGACGTCTTCCCGTATATCATCAACGAGGACCGCAGCGGCGTGCCGGTGAACGCGGGCTTCGAGACGGCCACCGGCGACCTCACGCAGAACGAGCGGTTCCTGAACGAGCTGCAGCCGCAGATTCCGAGCCCGTGGGGGTCGGTGCGGCTGGACGCGTTCACGCACCACTACGCGGTGGAGCACCTGAAGCAGCACCGGCCGCGGCTGCTGTACGTGGCCTACGGCGAGACCGACGACTTTGGGCATGACGGCGAGTACGGCCAGTACCTCCGCGCGGCCCGCCGCACCGATGCCTTCATCGAAGCGCTATGGACCTTCGCCCAGTCCGATCCGCAGTACCGAAACACGACCACGCTCCTCATCACCACGGATCACGGACGGGGCAGCGGCGACGCGTGGACGGGCCACGGCACCGACGTCGACGGCGCGCGCGCCATCTGGATCGCCGCGCTCGGCCCGGATACCACCCCACACGGCCCCGTGTCGACCGACTGCGCGCTGTATCAGAACCAGGTCGCGGCGACCGTCACCGCGCTGTTGGGGCTCGACGTGGAGTTCGAGCCCGACGCCGGCCCGGCCGTTGAAACCATCTTGGAGTGAGGGTGGAAACCGTTCGGGCGGGCTGGCCCTCTTCGGGCAAGCGCAAAACAAAGAGGGGAGGCTGAACGGTGTCAGCCTCCCCCGTGCTTGCGGTGCCGCAGTGAGGGCCTCGCTCACGCGTAGGTGTTGAGCATCACCGGCATGATGAGCATCAGAATCTCTTCGTCCTCCTCCTGTTCTTGCGGCAGCACGATGCCCGCGCGGTTCGGCGAGCTGAGCTTGAAGATCACCTCGTCGGCGTCCATGTTGCTCAGCACCTCCGTGAGGTAGTTCGAGTTGAAGCCAATTGTCATCTCCTCGGCGTCGTAGTCGCAGGAGACGACCTCCTCGGCTTCGCTGGAGCGCTCGATGTCCTCGGCCGAGATATTGATGCGGTCGCTCTGGATCGCCAGCCGGATCTGGTTCGTCATGCTGGACGAGTACAGCCCCACGCGCTTTACGGCGTTCAGCATCGACTCGCGGTTGACAGCGAGCGTGCGGTCGTTCTCGTCGGGGATGACGGCTTCGTAGTTCGGATACGTCTCATCGATGAGCCGGGCGAGCACGCGGGCGTCGCCGAACTCAAAGGCGACGTGGCCCTCGTCCAGGCGGATCGTACACGCCTCGTCGTCGGCGACGCGGCCCGCGAGCTTCATGGCTTTCTCCGGCACGATGAAGTCGATCTCGTCGGTGCTCGTGATGCCGTGCAGGTCGAGCTTCACGAGCCGGTGCCCGTCGGTGGCCACGGCGCGCGTCTCGCTCGGGCTGATCTGGAAGTAGACGCCCATCATCGCCGGGCGCAGCGCGTCTTTGCTGACCGCAAAGCTCGTCTTCTGGATCGCCCGCTGCAGCAGCGCCCCCTCGGCCATGATCTGCTGCTCGTCCGACAGCTCCGGCAGCTCGGGGTAATCCGCGCCGTCGTGGCCCACCATCTTGTAGTGGCCCTGGTCCGTCTCCAGCGTGATCTCGAAGTCGCTGTTCGCCGTGAACTCCAGCGGCAGGTCGGGCAGGGCGCGCAGCGTGTCGAGCAGCCGCTTGGAGGGGACGGCGATGCGCGCCTCCTCAGGCGTCCCGTTCGTCTCGAACTGCACCGCAAGGCGCTGTACGATGGAGATCTCCAGGTCGGTGGCACTCAGCTTCAGCGCATCGCCGTCTTGTTCGAACAGAATGCACTCCAGGATGGGGAGTGTGCTTTTCGAGGGAACGGCGCCCTTCACGGTATTGAGCGCCTCAAGCAGGTCGGCACTAGAAACAGTAAATTTCATGGCGATGTCGGGTCAGCGTGACGAGGTGCGCGGGACAGTCAAGTACGGAAAAATTGCGGTGCAGATCCAGTAGGACTTCGCTTCGCTCGCGGTCATGTGCGCCTTCCACCCCGACCAAAGAGAGAAAGTGCCCTTTGGGGGCGGCGCGTCATGGAGGGTCATGTGTCGTCGGGCAACGAATGAAATGAGCGACACGAACCCATGACGGCGAACGCTAGCGAGCCATCTGACGCGAACGCAGTGAGCACTTGACGCGACTAACGGGAGCATCTTTACCGTGCGCGGAGTTCGATCTTCCGGCCGATCTCTTCGACCATGCTGCGGAACTGGTCGTCCGTTTCGATTTGGTCCTCCACCGTCTTGTTGGCGTGGATCACCGTCGAGTGGTCGCGCCCGCCGAAGTGCAGGCCGATCGTTTTGAGCGAGTGCTGCGTCAGGTCCTTAGAAAAGTACATGGCGATCTGCCGGGCTCGGACCACCTCGCGCTTGCGCGTCTTGGCGCGCACCAGGTCCTCCGGGATGTCGAGGTAGTCGCACACGATGCGCTGGATTTCCTCGATGGTGAGGTTCACCTTCGAGTCCTGCATCAGGTCGCGCAGCACCTCCTTCGCCAGGTCGATGTCAATGTCGCGCTGGTGGAGCGTCGAGTGGGCGAGCAGGCGGATGAGCGCGCCTTCGAGCTCGCGGATGTTGCTCTTCACGTTGTGCGCAATGAACTCGATGACCTCCTGCGGCAGCTCGATGCCATCGTCCTCGGCCTTGCGCTGCAGGATGGCGATGCGGGTCTCCAGTCCCGGCGGCTGCACATCCGCCGAGAGGCCCCACTGGAAGCGGGAGAGCAGCCGCTCCTCGATGCCCTGAATCTCGCGCGGGGGGCGGTCGGCCGAGAGCACGATCTGCTTGCCGCTCTGGTGCAGCGCATTGAAGATGTGGAAGAACTCTTCCTGCGTCTTCTCCTTGCCGCTGAAAAACTGCACGTCGTCAACGATGAGCAGGTCGATCTGGCGATAGAACATCGAGAACTCGCTGATGCGGTTCCGCTGGATCGACTGCACGAACTCGGTCGTGAAACGCTCGCTGGAGACGTACAGCACGCTCTCGGCGTTGCTGTTGACGCGGGCGTAGTTTCCGATCGCGTGGATGAGGTGCGTCTTGCCGAGGCCGACGCCGCCGTACACGAGGAACGGGTTGAAGCTCGTGCCGCCGGGTTCCTGGGCAATGGCCCACGCCGCACTGCGGGCCAGCCGATTGCAGTCGCCCTCGATAAAGCGCTCGAATGTATAGCCGTCGTTGAGCTGGCTGTCGATCTCGGCCTTCTGAATGCCGGGGATCGCAAACGGGTTTTGGACGGGCGCCTCCTCCGTTTCGGTGGATTGCTCCGCGGGTTGCCCCGATCCTGAGCGCGGCCCCCCGGATGCACGGGCGCCCTGCGGTGACCCGCCGCCCGACTGCGGGGCAGGCGCGGACGATCCCGTTCCTCTGCCCGGCGGGTCGGGCGCGGAATCCGACGACGCCGGGGGCGCGGAGGGCTGCGAGGACGCCGGGGCGTCTCCCGGCGAAGCGCTCGGCTGCGACGGCGGTTCGTTGGCGGGTTGGCGCGCGGGCAGATGCATTGAGGCGCCGCCACCCTGCTCCACATCGTCGTCTTTTTCGATGACGATGTCGTAGAAGAGCCGACCCCGCGGGCCGATGACTTTCGTGACCGTCTTGCGGAGGAGCGAGAAGTAGTGCTCTTCCAGCCACTCGTAGTAGAAGCGGCTCGGAAGCTGAATCGTCAGCTTAACGAGGTCGTCTTCCTCGTCCAGATCGATCGCTTTCAGCGGCTCGAACCAGGTCTTATAGCTCTGGCGGCTGATGTTATCTCGTATGATGTCAAGACATTCATTCCAAACCGATTCGGGAGACCGATCCATACTATAACCTATGGTGCCACCGGAGTCCGGTAGCGATGAGAAACGTTGGATGCTCGGCGAGGAGGCAAGGTCGCCTGTTCGGGCGGCGCGCACGCAGGAACCGAGGGGGACATCACCTCGGGAAGCTGCCCGTCAGCGCAATGGCACTTATCCACAAAGCAGCGGACGCGCATGCACTATGGGAGCCCGTGGACTTTCGTTCCGTCTGCGCTATGCACAGGTTTTCCACAACTCACCCACAGATATTAATTCTTTAGAAACAGTGAGTTATGGGAAAAACAAAGAGACGCATCGGCATCATTCGGGTGTTTCATGATGCCGGTCGTCTACCGAGGGCTGCCAGCAGGCGCGGTGTCATTAATTATCCACATTTTGCCCACAGCGCAAGGCGCCGAGCAACCGCCAGCGATGAACGGCTTGGGCTGGGTGAGTTGGCAGCAATCAGAGGTCAACAGGGCTTTCAGTACGCGAAAAGCCTCAATCCTTCCTGGGACGACTGAGGCTCATTCCGCTTCGGCGCGCGCTCACGTTCAGACGTGTGGCACCGTTGCTTTAGGCGGTTTCCTACATTAACCATCGCGCCTCGTAACGTCAAGACAAAATGTGTGTGATTTGAGTGATCCGATCTGCATGCGGGACGTGCCCTCAAGGGGGGATGTAGGACGGCAGTTCGTCGGGCGGTTGCGCAGAAGTGGAACCCACGGTCGCTCCAATATGTACATCATGGGCTGTCCGCACAAAGGGCGGGTGGCACCGACGACACCGCGGCGTATGATGTTTGCTTTCCATGCTGCAGATCGACATTACTTCGTTTAAGTCGGGCGTCCATCACGTAGAGTTGACGCCCGATGCAGAGGACCTTGAGCTGGACCCCGACGCGTTCTCTGATATCCACGTACTGGCCCGGCTCGACTGCCACCGCGACCGCATCCTGGTGTCCCTCGACGTACATGGCGTGACCACGCTCACGTGCGACCGGACCCTCCAGGAGTACGACGAGACGCTGGAGGGCACGTATCAGGTGCTTTTTGGGCCGGAACGGATGGTGGGGGCCGAGAGCGAAAACTTC
>JAAAPH010000149.1 GCA_009908415.1 Bacteroidota bacterium | reverse complement strand
CGTGGACGAAGGATGGCGGAGCGGCAGCCTTTCCGCCGAGATCAGCGCGCGCATCACGGAAGGCGCCTTCTACGAGCTGGATGCGCCTGTCCTGCGCGTCTGCAGCGCCGAGGTCCCGATGCCCTACGCGAAGCACCTCGAAGAAGCCGCCCTGCCGCAAACGGAGACCATCGTCCAAACCGCCAATCATCTGATGACGACCTATGGCTGAGTTTCGCATGCCCAGCATGGGCGCCGACATGGAAGCGGCCACGCTCGTGGCGTGGAAGGTGCAGCCGGGCGACCGCGTCCAGCGCGGCGACATCATTGCCGAGATCGAGACGGAAAAAGGCGACATCGACGTCGAGGTGTTCGAGGAGGGCGTCGTCGAAGCGCTCCTCGTCGAGCCCGGTGAGAAGCTGCCCGTCGGCGCCCTCATGGCACAGATCCGCGGGACGGACGGCGAGGCCGAAGGCGCAGCCCCCGCGGCGCCGCGCGGGCCGGACGAACGCCGGGCGGCGGAGCCCGAGCCCGAGCCCGAACCCGCCGCCGAGCCGCGGCGCCGCACGCCCGATGAGCGCCCGCCGGTGGCGCGTCCCGAGCGACGCGTTCGGGCCTCCCCGTTGGCGCGGCGCGTCGCCGCCGATCTGGGCGTGGACCTGGATCAGGTGACGGGCAGCGGGCCGGAAGGGGCCATTCAGCGCGCCGACGTCGAGCAGGCCGCGGACGCACAGCGCGCGGCGGCCGAGGGAGCTGGTGCGGCTCCTCTGGCCGAGGCTCCGCCCGAAGCGCCCACGGAGGCGGAGCGCGGGGACTATCCGGCGCGCATGCGACAGGCGATTGCGAAGGCGATGGCGCAGTCGAACCGCGAGATCCCGCATTACTACCTGGAGACGCACATCAGCATGGAGCGGGCGCTGCAGTGGCTGGCGGCTGAAAACGAGAACCGGTCGATCAAGGAGCGGCTGCTGCCCGTCGTGCTGCTCATCAAAGCCGTCGCGCGCGCCCTAGAGGACGTCCCGGCGCTGAACGGGTACTGGCGCCAGGATCGCCTCGCCCCCCAAGAAGCCATCCACGTCGGCTTCGCGATCTCGCTCCGGCAGGGCGGGCTCGTTGCGCCGGCCATCCACGACGCCGACCGGAAGCGCCTGGACGAGATCATGGCGGCGCTGGATGATCTCATCACGCGGGCGCGCTCCGGCCGCCTGCGCAGCTCCGAGCTGACCGATCCGACCATCACGGTGACCAGCCTGGGCGACCTCGGCGTGGAGACGGTCCACGGCGTCATCTACCCGCCGCAGGTGGCGCTCGTCGGCTTCGGCACCATCCATGAGCGGCCCTGGGCCGAAGGCGGGCTGCTGGGCGTCCGCCGCGCCGTGACGGCCACCCTGGCGGCCGACCACCGTGCCACCGACGGCCGCCAGGGCGGCAAGCTGCTCGATGCCATCGATGATTATCTCCAACGCCCCGACGAACTATGACCGAAGCGACCCCGACCGAGGCCGACATCAAGGCGACGATGGCGCAAGTCCTGCGCCGCATTGCACCGGAAGCTGATCTAAACGCGGTGTCCCCCGAGGAGAACCTGCGCCAGGCCCTTGACCTGGACTCGATGGACTTCCTGCATTTCCTGGTAGGCCTTCATGAAGCGTTGGACGTGGACATCCCCGAAGCCGACTACGGCCGGCTGACGACCACGGCGCGTATCGTGGCCTACATGCAGGAGGCTACACAGGAACGGACCGCGAAGGAATGAGCATGCCGCGTCCGGGTGGACCCTGTCGTTGGAGAATTTCCGGTACGGCGTGCGTATGAACTTCGTAGTGGACGTCGCGTCTCGGAGGCGGGGCGCACTGAACGCCTGAACACATGCACTGCGAACCGATTCCCAGTTAGCTCCTCAAGAGAAATCATGGAAGCAAACGAACAGCAAGAATACATCGTCGCGCTGGAAGGGCCGGCCCCTTTCCTGGATGCCGTCTTTGAAACCATCGATGGGCATGTCGACCGCACGCAGGAAGAATACGCAGAAATCATCACCGGGGTCGACGCGCTAGAGGCCGGCGATGTGGATCACGATGAGCAAGCGGCCCTGCATTTGTTCGTGCTCGGCGAGGTGGACCCCGAGGAGGCGCGCGAACTGATCGGGTTGGCCCTCGACCGGATCGCCGATGAGAACAACATGGTCCTGGCGCGGCAGAGCGTCCAGATGAGCTTCGAGGAGGAAACCGGGGAAGAGCTGTAAGGACTGGTAGGTAGAACGTGACGTTGTATAGGGCCCCGAGAGAGCGAAGCTCTACGCATCGGGGGCTGCCTACCCGCTGCACGGAGAAAATGTATATGATCCTACAACCGATACGGCCATGAACGACGGAATCAGGGCATCGAGGGGAAGCAGAGAATCACGTCGCAATGGAGGGCGGTCGCGGATGGCCATGGGGTTCGCCATGGTGGTGATCGCGCTCATCGTAGCCGCACTCCTCTTTATCTACGCCTAGCACGCCGGCACGGAAGAGCAACCGGGAGCGTGCAGGCCGGGCGACGGCTTCTTTCCGGACACGGCGAACGACGTGGGCGTTGTGCATGAGCGGTCCGCACCGTACCATGAATCGTAGAGCCTCTCCGTTTTCGGCGAAGCACGGAATCGGATCGGATGGAAGTCGCCTCCGGTCGAGGCGCCAGCGCCGTTCCCGTGCGCCCGCCGAACGGCCTGCCGACCGGGCCATCCGGATTGGGCCATTTGTGTGCACGATCGCATCCACATCGTTCTCCTGAACTTTTGCGCATCACATCATGATGACCCTTCGCTCAATGGCCATCGCTGCGACGGTCACGCTCCCCCTGTTGTTGGTGCTGGCCGGCTTTTCGGAAGCGGACGTATGGAAGGCTGAGCCGCGGACCGACCGGCAGCACCTGCTCCGCGCGTTGGACACGCTCAACACCCTCACCGCCGCGGAACAGCAAGCGGGGTGGCACCTCCTCTTCGACGGCGAAACCCTGGACGGTTGGCACCGCCACATGAATCTGCCCGGGGACCAGGTCGGGGGGCAGTGGGACGTGCAAGACGGGGCGATCGTGGGAGACCAGCATCCGCCGGGGCACGGCGGGTTTCTCGTCACCGATGACGTGTATCGTGACTTCGTCTTGACGCTGGAGACGAAGCTCGACTACCCTGTCGACAGCGGCCTCTTTTTGCGCGTGGGCGACACTGGGGCAAGTCACCAGATTACGCTCGACTACCGGCCCGACGGGTACATCGGGGCTGTCTACATGGCTTATCTGAACGGGATGGTCTACGAAAACCCCAACGGCATCGAACACTTCAAGAAAGGGGCATGGAATACCGTCAAGGTGCGGATCGAAGGCGACCCCGCCCACGTCCAGTTCTGGTTGAACGGAGAGCTCGTCACCGACTTCCAGCACACCGAGGCGACGACCGAGGGGGCGCCGCAGGAGGGGACCATTGGCCTGCAGGTGCATCCCGGCGAGAGCTACGAGGCCGGCAACAAGGTGCGCTTCCGGAATATCCAGGTCAAGCCGCTCGCCACGAACTGAAGCACGCTGGACGGAACGGCGCGCAACCCGTTGCTCCTGCCCGGCCCCGTTGACGAGGCGGCCACGCCTCGTTCTTGAGCAATGAGCCGCTGTGCTGAGCTAGCGCGGGCCGGCGTCCATCCACGGGGGGCGGGTCACCCGTCGTCAACCTCCGGATCGGCCTCGAAGGCACGCTGCACGAGGCCCTTCGCGCCGTCGAGGATGGCTTCCAGGTGGTCGGCGTCGCGGAAGCTCTCCGCGTAAATCTTGTAGATCGCCTCGGTGCCCGAGGGCCGCGCAACGAACCAACCGCTCTGCGTTTCGACCTTCAGGCCGCCGATAGCAGCGCCATTGCCCGGCGCCTTCGTGCGGATCGTTTCGATCGGGTCGCCGGCCAGCTCGGTGGTGGTCACCTGGTCGGGTGTGAGGCGCTTGAGCACCTGCTTTTGCGCGGGCGTGGCCGGGGCCTCGATGCGCTGAAACACGGGCGCACCGTGGCGCGCCGTAATCTCCTCGTAGATCTCGCTCGGGTCTTGCCCACGGCGCGCGGTAATCTCGGCGGCCAGGAGCCCGGCGATGATGCCGTCTTTGTCCGTCGTCCATACCGACCCGTCGTGGCGAAGGAAAGAGGCGCCGGCGCTCTCTTCGCCCACGAAGCCCAGCGTGCCGTCTAGCAGGCCGTCCACGAACCATTTGAAGCCCACCGGGACCTCGACGACCGAGCGGCCGTGCTCGTCGGCCAGGCGGTCGAGCACGCGGGTGGTCACGACGGTTTTGCCCACGCCTACGTCGTCCGCCCAGTCGGTGCGCGTGCGCAAGAGCGCATCGACCATCACGCTGAGGTAGTGATTGGGCTGCATGAGCCCGCCACTCCCCGTCACGATGCCGTGGCGGTCGTGGTCGGTGTCGCAGCTGAAGGCCACGTCGTAGCGGTCCTTCAGGTTGATGAGCGACTGCATGGCGTATTCCGACGAAGGGTCCATCCGGATCGACCCGTCCCAGTCGAGCGTCATGAAGCGAAAGGTGGGGTCGACCTCCGTGCGCAGCACCTCCAGCGGCAGGTCGTAGTGGTCCGCGATGGCCGTCCAGTAGTGCACCCCGGCGCCGCCCAGCGGGTCCACGGCCAGCGAGAGGCCGGACGCGCGGATGATCGCCATGTCGAGCACGCTGTCGAGGTCGCGGACGTAGTGGCCCAGGAAGTCGTATTCGTGGGTCGTGTCGGCCCGGAGCGCGGCGTCGTACCCGACGCGGTCCACCCCGGCCAGGTCGTCTTCGAGCAGCGCATTGGCGCGGTTCTCGATCCAAGCGGTCACCTCCGGGCCGGCTGGGCCGCCGGTCGGGGGGTTGTACTTGATGCCGCCGTCGGCAGGCGGGTTGTGCGAAGGAGTGATCACGATACCGTCCGCCCGGTTGTCCGTGCGGTCGCGGTTGTGGGTCAGGATGGCGTGGGAGACGGCCGGGGTGGGGGTGACGGCGTCGTCGGCGGCAATCATCACGTCGACGTCGTGGGCGGCTAGCACCTCCAGCGTCGTGGCGTGGGCGGGCGCGCTGAGGGCGTGGGTATCCATGCCCAGAAAGAGCGGCCCATCGATGCCGACCTGCGCGCGGTATTCGCACACCGCCTGTGCGATGGCAAGGATATGCGCCTCGTTGAACGTGACATCGAGCGCAGAGCCGCGGTGGCCCGACGTCCCAAAGGAGACGCGCTGCGCACGCACCGACGGGTCGGGGATGTCGGACTGATATGCGGCGAGGAGCTTCGATACGTCGATGAGAGACGACGCGGGGGCCGGCTGGCCGGCAAGTTCATGCGTACTCATGGTTGGGGAAAAGGCAGGTGCGAGAAATCGGGGCGGGCGGCTCGGGGACAGTAAACGGAAGACGAGCCGGATTCTCCAGCAGGTGGTACGGTCAGCAAGCAAAGGAGCGGACCCGGATGGGGCATGCAGGGCGTCAATCCGCCTCTTTCGCCCCCCCGGCGGGCGAAACGTCGATCATGAGGGCGAGCACGAGGCCGATGACGGGGACGACGCTCCACTCGCCGCCGTACCAGTGCTGCACCGCCGTGTACCAGAACAGCGTGGTGGGGAGAAAAATAAATCCTAACACGGGCCAGAGCAGCGTGTCGAAGAGCCCGTTGAACCAGTGGGTGAAAAGCCAGAGCCCCGCGATCAGCACGCGCGGTACGGCAAGAGCGAGCACAACAAGCAGGCAGGGCATGACCAGTCCTCACAAAGTAAGTTCGAAGCGTCGTTGGGTAGGAACATAAGCAAACGGGCGCACAAGGACGGGCTTGAAGCCGTGCAGCAAGGCATCGGGCACAATGTACGGCTCGGTGCCGCGGGGCTAGCCCAAGCCTGCTGCGGGTGCGAAGGACACGGGCCACACAAAACCCCGAGCCGATGATGTCGACTCGGGGCGGGCGCGACGCCGTGGGTCGGAGCGCACCGGGGTGACGTGCACCCGGGGCGGCATTGCTTACTTCACGCCCGGGATGTTCACCGGCACGCGGTACACGTTCGGGCGGGCAGTGATGTACAGCGTTTGCATGTCCGGGCCGCCGAAGGCCAGGTTGGTCGGTGCTTCAGGGATCGGCAGGCGGTCGAGCAGCTCGCCGTCGGGGCTGTAGATCCAGACGCCACCGGGGCCCGTGGTGTAGAGGTTGCCTTCCGTATCGACCTTCATCCCGTCCGTCGCGCCGTCGGCATCAGGGTCGTTGGGTTCGGCGAAGAGGCGACCGTTGGAAATGGAGCCGTCCGCGGCCACGTCGTACACGCGGACGAGGTTCTCCTGCGAGTCGTTCACGTACAGCCGCGACTCGTCGGGGGAGAAGCAGATGCCGTTGGGCCGCTCAAACTCGCGCGTGAGCAGGTCCAGCGTGCCGTCGGGGTGGAGCCGGTACACGCCGGAGAAGTCGAGCTCGCGCTCCTCGTCGCTGACGCCGTACGGCGGGTCGGTGAAGTAGATGGACCCGTCGGAGTGCACGTCGAGGTCGTTCGGGCTGTTCAGCCGCTGGCCCTCGTACTCCGTCGCGAGCGGCTCGACGTCTCCGGCTGCGGTGAGGCGTGCGACCTGGCCGTCGTGCTGGGCGAGCAGGATCCGCCCTTGGGCGTCGGCGGTGATGCCGTTCGAGTGGCCAGAGGGCTCCAGGAAGACGGTCGTGTCGCCGTCGGGCGTCCAGCGATACACGCGGTTGGCCGGGATGTCACTGAAGATCAGATCGCCCTCCTCGGGGCGCCAGTACGGGCCCTCCGTGAACTGGAAGCCGCCGGCCACGAGTTCGGCTTCGGCGTCTTCAGCGAGCGGCGTGGCATCCGCAGCGGCCTCATCGGCGGGGGGCGCGTCCTGTCCGCCACAGGCTGCAATGAAGAAGGCCGCGAGCAGTCCAATCGCTGCAAAGAGCGGGGTGCGTCTGTAGTGTAGCATGGTGGCAAACCTCCGGATGTTCGTGCGAGAGACCAGCGATGAGCGTATACCCGCTAACATAACCACGAGTTGGGACTCAAGCACAATCCGACGCGCCCAAAGCTCCGCCGTGCCGGTCGGGTCGTGGGGCGCCTCAGCGAAAGGTCGCAATCGCGTCGAGCGGCTTCTTGTCGATGGCAGGCACCGTGGCCTCCTCGTCCGGGTAGCCGACCACGAGCAGGAGAAAGGCACGCTCGTTCTCGGGTCGTTCCAGCACCTCCTCCAGAAAGCGCATCGGGCTGGGCGTGTGCGTCAGCGTAGCCAGGCCGGCGTGGTGCAGCGCAGTGATCAGCATCCCGGTTGCGATGCCGACCGACTCGGTCGTGTAGTAGTGCTTCTCCTTGGTGCCGTCCGGGCCGCGCCCGTAGTTTTCCGCGAAGATGGCGATCAGGTACGGGGCCTGCTCCAGGAACGGCTTGTTCGGGTCGGTGCCGAGCGGCGCCAGCGCGTCGAGCCACTCCTGCGGGGCGCGGTCTTCGTAGAAGGCGCGCTCTTCCTCTTCGGCGGCCGTGCGGATGGCGCGTTTGAGGGCGGGATCACTGACGACCACGAAGTGCCACGGTTGCTTGTTGGCCCCACTCGGCGCCGCCCCGGCGGCCCGGAGGCCGTCCTCGATGATGGCGCGGTCCACCGGCCGGTCGGAAAAATCCCGCACCGAGCGGCGCCGTTGCATCTCGTCCCGAAACGCGGCCGCGCGGGCTCGCATGTCGTCCGGCGGGATTTCCTCGAAAGCAAGTGGAACGAAGCGGTCGGACATGGGCAGGAGGCCGGAGCGCAGTGCGTGTAACCCGTGCAATCATCCGCATACAAACTACAACGTATGGTCCTGAGTGCTCGGTCGCAACGGGCACCCGGTGACCATCGGGCCTTTCATCCTGTGTGGCGTTTTTCCTATCTTTGCCGCGCGTGTCCTTCTCCCTCGAACCCGATCCTGTGATGCCCACTTACGACGATGCGCTCGCGCTCTTTCATGCATGGACCGAGGACGACCGGCTGCGCCGCCACGGATATGCCGTTGAGGCCGCCATGGAGCACTACGCCAAGACGTTCGACGCCGACGTAGCACTGTGGCGGATGACGGGGCTGCTGCACGACATGGACTACGAGAAGCATCCCACAGAGGACGAGCACCCGTACGTCGGGGTCGACGCGCTGCGCGAGCGGGGGTACCCCGACGTGATGACGGAGGCGATCCTCGGCCACGCGCCCTACACCGGCGTCGAGCGGACGACGCAGCTCGCCCGAGCGCTCTTTGCCGTCGACGAACTCGCGGGGTTCATCACGGCCGTCGCGTATGTGCGGCCCACCAAGCTGGAGGGCATGAAGGTGAAGTCGGTCACGAAGAAGCTGAAAGACAGCAGCTTCGCCTCAGGCGTCGACCGCGACCACATCCGGCAGGGGGCAGAAGAACTCGGCGTCCCGCTGAACGATCACATTGCCCGCGTCATTGCCGGCATGCAGGCCCGGGCCGACCGGCTCGGCCTCACGGCGGTGGACTGAAGAAGCTTCGTTTGTGTTCGTATTGCTGGCTGCATCGGATGGGCTCCGTGCGTGACATCTTTTGGCCCTACGTTCAGAATCTCGAACGTACGGTAGGTACCGAGTGAAAGGAAGCCGATGATCCGCCCGATGATCTCGGCGTTGGATCGAAGGTCGCGGATCAGGCGCGCGACCGGTTGCTCAACCGCGATGGGACGTTCAACGTCGAGCGCGAGGGGCTGTCGTTCTTCAAGTCGCTCAACCTGTAGCGCGCGCTGCTCGCGATGTCGTGGTGGAGTTTCACGGTGACAGCCTTTGCCGTGTACGCCGTCATGAACGCGGGCTTTGCTCTGGCTTTTGTACCGGGCGGACCAGATGCACTCGCCGGGGGCACGGCGACGACGTGGGGCGGACGCCTAGCCGAGGCGTTCTTCTTTAGCGTGCAGACGTTCACGTCCGTCGGCCACGCTGCCCGACCGTCACGACGAGGGCGCGTAGCACAAAAAATCGGGC
>JAAAPH010000268.1 GCA_009908415.1 Bacteroidota bacterium | reverse complement strand
GGCGCGCCTCCTCGATCCGCTGGGCCTCACGTACACCGCGCCCGCGGATCGGCCCGACCTGCCCGGGCTGGCGGCCGGCTACATCGAGGGCGAGGCGCCGTTCGGCCTGCCGCCGAAGGTGACCCGCGACGGCGCGCTCGTCTACAACCCGGCGACGGAGTGGACGGGCGGCGGGCTCGTCACCAACCCGCAGGACCTCGCGCGCTGGGCGAAGGCGCTCTACGAGGGCGCGGCTCTGCCCGGCGACTACCGCGGCGACCTGCTCGATGCCGTGCTGAAAGACTCGACGCAGCAGGCCCGCCTCGGCCCCGATGTGCGCTACGGCCTCGGCGTGACGATCTACACCACCCCGCTGGGCGAGACGTACGGCCACGAGGGGTGGACGCCGGGCTACCGGTCCCTCTTCGCGTACTACCCCGCGCACGACATCGCCGTCGCCCTCCAGGTGAACGCCCTGGGCCCGTACGACCTGACCGACTACGCCGTCCGCCTCGCCCGGGCTGCCCCATTCATCTGATGCTCAATCATATGCTGTCTGCTCACCTGCTCGTTCCCATGGGCCTGCTCGCCCTCCTTGGCATTGCCGGCCCCGCCCCCCCGGGGGCCGATGACCGCCCCGACGACTTCGTCCGTCTGCACGACGTCGATCCGACCATCCTCCAACAGGTCCGCTACTACAGCGACTTCAACTTCGTCGGCGCGCGCATCGACGGGTACGAAGCGCCGGTGATCTGGCTGACGCGGCCGGCGGCCGAGGCGCTGGCGAAGGTTCAGGCCGACCTGCGACCGCGCGGACTGACGCTGAAGGTGTTCGACGCCTACCGACCGCAGCAGGCCGTCGACCACTTCGTGCGGTGGTCGCATCAGGGGCTCGATCAGAAGATGAAGCCGTTTTTCTATCCCGACATCGCCAAGCGCCGTCTCTTTGCCGAGGGCTACATCGCCTCCCGCTCCGGCCACAGCCGGGGCAGCACGGTCGACCTGACCATCGCGCCGATCGGGGCCGATGCTCCACCGCCGGACCGGCTTCCGCCCGTGCCCTGCGACCACCCCGACCCGGCGCAGCGTCCGAATGAAGGGCTCGACATGGGCACGGCCTACGACTGCTTCAGCGAGCGCTCCCACACGATGAACGAGGCCGTCACCGACGAGCAGCGCGAGCACCGGCTGCTGTTGAAGACGCTGATGGAACGGCACGGCTTCCGCAACTACAGCAAGGAGTGGTGGCACTTCACCCTCCGCAACGAGCCGTATCCGGATCGGTACTTCGATTTTCCGGTCACGGAATGATGGACGAAGGGAGACGGGCGCAGGGCGGACGGGAAAACGCGTCGTCACCCCGACCTGCCGCCTCGTTCTCTCGCCCTTACCACCACCTCGCATTCTGCAGTCACCCTCAGGCCCTCCAACCTATGCGCCCTCACCGGTCGCTGTGCACTGATCACCGGATCCAGCCCGGACCTCGGGCTCATGCTGGCCCGCAGCCTCCCCGCACTACCCGCATCCACTGAAGACGCTTCGATGCCCATGAGCTCCCCGGACGCTGCCGACATCGAGCCGCGCACGACCGCCACCGTCCCGCCCGTGGGGAACGGCGATCTCTGGGGCTTTCTGGCCTTCTCGCACGGATGGACGTGGGGCTTCTGGGGGATCGTCGTGGCGGCGGGTGTGGATGTGTGGAGCACGCCGTGGGCCATGGCGCTCTTCGCCGTCGGCGGCCTCGGCCTGCCGATCGGGGGCGTCGTGATGACGGGGCGCGTGGCCGGGCGTGCGGGGCTGCGCGACCTCGGCCGCCGCCTCGTCGATCCGGGGCGCATCGGCGCGTGGTGGTGGGCCGCGGTGCTGCTTCTGCTGCCGGCCCTCAAGCTGGCAGCCGGCGGACTCGCCGTGCTCTTTGGGGCGACGGATGCGCCGTTCGATGCGGACGCCCTCGCCGCGCAGATCGCCCAGCCCGTCGACTTCCTGCTGTACCTCGGCTTCGTGCTGCTGCTCGGGCCGCTGCCGGAGGAGATCGGCTGGCGCGGCTACCTGCTCGACCGGCTGCAGCTGCGCTTCAGCGCGCTCGGCGCCAGCGTGCTCGTCGGCCTCGCGTGGTTCGCATGGCACGGGCCGCTCTTCTTCATGGCCGGCTACTACGCGCGAGCCGGCGGCGCGCCCGACCCGCTCCAGTTCGGCGTGGCCATCCTGTTCGGCAGCGTGCTCTACACGTGGATCTACAACCACACGGGCCGGAGCATCCTCGGGGCCGTTCTCTTCCACTTTGCCGGCAACGTGAGCGGCGAGCTGCTCGACGCGCCGGCATCCGTCTATGCCTACGAGACGTACCTGACGGCCGCCGTCGTGCTCGTCGTGTTGTGGCGCTGGGGTGCCGCCACGCTGCGCGGCGCCCGGCATTCGCCTGCTTCTGATGCCTCGACCGCCTGATCGCCATGCGCTTTCTGTTGACGTCCATTGGCCAAATGCTGGTCGCCCTCGCGCTCCTCGTGGGCACGCCCGGTATCGCCACCGCGCAGCCGCCGGCGGATTCGTCCGACGCCGCCGCAACGAGCTGGTACGCGTTTCCGACGGTCTTCTACACGCCCGAGACGAGCCTCGGCCTCGGCGCGGCGGGTGGCCTCTTCGTGGGTTCTGAGGCAGACCGGCCGTCGAGCCTGCAGGGCGACGTCTCGGCCACGCTGAACGGCCAGTACGCGCTCAACCTGCGACCGGAGTGGTACCGGCCGGCCGGTCGGCAGCGCGTCGTTGGCGACATCGCGCTGAGCACGTATCCCGACGTGTTCTACGGCCTCGGCCCGGAGGCGCCGGACGAGCAAGAGGAGGACTTCACGAGCCGCTACCTCGACGCCGTCCTGCAGGCCGAGCAGCAGGTGGGCGTCGCCTGGCGCGTAGGCCTCCGCGGTCGCGTGCGGCGCGAGGTGGTGACCGAGGTGGAGGCCGGCGGACTGCTGGACGGCCCTGCCCTCCCCGGCCACGACGCATCGACGGTGGTCGGCCTCGGCCCGCTGGTGGCGCGCGACACGCGCGACCGGTTGTTCTATCCGCGCCGCGGGCAGTTTGTCACGGCGTACCTCGTGGTCCATCCCGAAGCGCTCGGCAGCACGTTTGGCTTCACGCGGGTCGTGCTCGATGCGCGGCAGTACGTGCCGCTCGGGTGGGGGCACACGCTCGCCGTGCAGGCCTACGGCGAGGCGGTATCCGGCACGGCGCCGTTCTCCGTGCTACCACGCCTCGGCGGGCCGCTCCGCATGCGCGGCTACCTCGAAGGGCGCTTCCGGGACGACGTGTATGCGACCGCACAGGCCGAGTGGCGCGTGCCCATCCGCGGCCGCTTCGATGGGGCGCTCTTTGCCAGCGCCGGCGCCGTGGCGGGGCGGCTCGACGCCCTGGGCACGGACGGGTGGGAGGCAGCCGGCGGCGCCGGCATCCGCTATCGTCTCAATCCTGAGGGCGTCCACATCCGGCTCGACTACGCCATCGGCCGCGCAGGGGGCGGCCTCTACATCACCGCGCGCGATCCGTTCTGAGACGCGGTCGCGCGGGCGTCAATGATACGCACACATTCACACACAGCCTGGTGCATTCAATGCGGTATCCGAGAAGTCCGATGACGGGGGCGCCGGTCCTCGTGATGATAGCCCTGGTGGCGATGCTGCGGGCGTCCGGCTGCACAGCGCCAGCGGTGGACCCCGGGGCGCCGCTGGACCGCTTCACGGCGCATCTCGACGTGCACGTGCCGCAGCTCATGGACCGATACGCCGTGCCGGGGGCCACGCTGGCGCTCGTGCGGGATGGTGCAGTGGCATGGACCAGCGCGTACGGATACGCCGACCGCGAACGCAACCGCCCGATGATGGTGGACGCGGTCTTCCGGGTCGAGTCCATCTCGAAGCCGGTGACCGCCTGGGGCGTGATGCGGCTCGTCGAGGAGGGGCGAATCGATCTCGACGCGCCCGCCGCGCGGTACCTGGACGGCTTCGCACTTCCGGATGCCGATGACGCGGCACGCCCGATCACCGTGCGGCACCTGCTGAGCAACAGCGCCGGCCTGCCGCTGGGGCCGGTGGGGCCCGACGCCGAGTACGCGCCCGGCCAGCCCATGCCGTCGCTGCAGGACTACCTGGCACTGTCGGCCCGCCGTGTGCAGGCGCCCGGGGCGGGCTTCATCTACTCCAACGTCGGCTTCAACACGCTGGAGCTGCTCGTCGAGGCGGTGACCGGGCGCGATTTTGCCGCGTACATGGCCGACGAGGTGCTCCGGCCGCTCGGGATGGATCGTGCCCGGTTCGGGGGGGCGGAGCCGTTGCACGCCGCGATGCCGCTGGGGTATGAGAGGGACGGCACGCCGGTGCCGCCCTACGTGTACCCGGCCCTGGCCGCGGGCGGACTGCTCGCAACGGTGGAAGACATCGCCCGATTCGTAGCCGCCGAGCGGGTGACGTCGGACCCCCAAGCACCGTCGGATACGACGAATCGCGCTGTCCTCACACCGGCACGCATCCGCGCCCTGCACCAACCGCAGGTCGAGATCGGAGGTCTCTTTGGCGTGGTCGCGGACGCGTACGGGCTGGGCCACTTCATCGAGACGCTGCCCGGCGGTCAGCGGGCGGTGTGGCACGGCGGGCAGGGACACGGTTGGATGACGCACTTTCACGCCGTGCCAGCCACGGGCGACGGCATCGTCATCCTCACCAACAGCGAGCGCAGCTGGCCGCTGATGGCGCGCGTGCTGCGCGACTGGTCGCAGTGGAGCGGGGGCGGAGCGGTCCAGTTCAGCCGGATCGTCCACGCTACGACGGCACTCTGGGGGCTGGTCGGTCTCATCGCGCTCACCGCGCTGGGGCAGGCCATCCGCCTCGGGCGCGGATGGTGGCGCGGCCGCCGGCGGTGGGCCCCGCTCGCCCGGACCGCCCGCTTCGCGCGGGGGCTGCAGGCCGCGATGGCCATCGGCGTGATCGCGGCGCTTGCGTGGAGCCTCGCCCAGCCGTACCTGTTTGTCACCTCGATCTTTCCGATCGCCGCTCCCTGGGCCGGGATCACGCTGCTGGTCGGGGCGCTCGTCCTGGCCCTGTCGGCCCTGCTGCCCCGCCGCGCACCGTGAATTCCACACACCGAAACATCCAACCTCTCCATCACCCAATCGACCATCCCATGACCGAACGACTGCACACCCCCTGGACGCACAAGCTGATCGTGTCGCCGCTTGGGATGCTGCTCGACACGCGGCTGTTCGAGTGGATCAAGGACCGGTCGCTGCCTCGCGAGTTTCGGATGGCCCGGACCGGGGCTGCGGCCGCCGCGACGGTCGGCGAGGACGACGGCGCCTTCCTCGACGCGCTGGGCGTCGCCCCAGATGCGCTCGACGCCGCCGTGCGCGACCGCTTGCCCGCGGCGCGGGCCGACTTCGCGGCCGACTGGCAGGCGCGCGCCGAAGCCATCGACGCGTGGGAGGCGGCCTTCTGGGGCGATGCGGATGTTGATTCCGACGAGCGGGTGGCCCGCGAAGAGGCACGCCGCGCGGCCTCGGAGCGGTGCATCACCCCGTCCGGCACGCTCGGCTTCCTGGCGCGCGAGGACGCTGTGCCGCCCGTGCAGTGCGACGTGCCCACGCCGGTGGCGACGTTCGAGACGTGGGGCGACGCGCTCGCCGACCCTACCGGGCTTTACGCCGCGCCCGAGACGCTGCCGCCCGTCGAGAGGTCGCACGCCGTGCCTGGCCCCGCCGGCCCGGAGTACCTCGTGCGCTTCGACGCGCCCTCGCCGCGCATGGACGATACCGTGTACGCCCGCGTCTTCGAACCGGAGGGTGCCGCGGATGCCGCACTGCCGACGTTTATCTACGGGAGCGGGCTCGGCATGGCGTACGATCAGATTCGCTACTGGCCGGAAGAGGACTACATGGGCCGCCCGCTCGCGGCCGGAGGCTACCGGGTGGTGCTCATCGAGTCGCCCTGGCACGGGCGGCGGGTGGCGCCGGGGCGCTTCAGCGGCGAGCCGTACCTGGCGACGGCGCCGGTCGGCCTCTTCATGCTGTACGCGGCCCAGGCGCAGGAGACGGCCCGCCTCATCGGATGGGCCCGGGAGCAAGGGGCGCCCGTCGTGGGCGTGGGGGCGTGGGGGCGTCAGCCTCGGCGGCATCGTCGCGCAGCACGTGGCCGGCTGGAGCGCAAACTGGCCCGCAGCGCTACGCCCCGACGTCGTCTTCCTCGGCGCCAGCTCCACGCACATCGACGAGGTCGTGCTGCAGAGCACCATCACGCAAGCACTGGGCGTCGATGCCGCCGTCGAGGCCGCCGGGTGGACGCCGGAGCGGCTCCGCAGGCTGCGCCCGCTGCTCGATCCGCCCACCACGCTGGGCCTGCCGTCCGAGCATGTGGTCGCCGTGCTGGGGCGGCGTGATCAGTACGTGCCGTACCGGTGGGCGCGTGAGATGCTGGACGGCTGGGACGTGCCGGAAGCCAACATCCGCACGTGGGACATGGACCACTTCGGCGTGCTCGTGCGCCTTTACCGCGAACCGGACGCGCAGGAACTGATTATGACGGCCCTCGACCGAGCTCTGAAAGCCCGGGCAGCCCCCCGTGAGTCGTCCCGGCCGTCGACGTGACGCTATTGCTTGGCTGATCATGGCCAGAAGCCACGGGTGCAGACTGCGCATACTATTTGTTATCATGGGAGGCAGGCGCCCCTTTTGCATCATCCGTTTTCATCGCTTCCATGTTGGATACATCACCGGCCCCCGTGCACTCCCCTATTAATTTTTCCCGTTCGGTCTTCGCTCTGCTTCTCGTGCTCACTATGGGAGGGCTCGCAGGGTGCGGGGCGGGCGATGGCGCCTCGTACGATATGAGTTGGCTCATTGGGGCAAGCAGTACCTTCGAAGCGACGACGGAGGGGGCGGTCAGTGAGGCCATCGCCGGCACCGCTACGTTCCGGACGGATGCCGATGGCCACCTGATCGGTATTGAGCTGATGCACATTGACGACTCGACGCGGGGCCTCTCCATCGAGATGGAGCCCCGTCCGATCGAGCCGCGCACGTACACTGTCGTGGATCCCGGACTGATGGGGGTGGAGCGCCCCGACGCGCCCGCAGGGTTCATCGCTTTCTTCGAAGGGGATGCTCACAGCTTCCGGGCCTCACGCGGCACCCTCCAGGTCGCCCGGGCGGACGCGGCGCGCGTGCGCGGCTCGTTTGAGATTGAGATGGAAGGGAAGGCGTCGGGGCGCGGGGGCGTTGCCGGCGGCGACGTGACCGTGCAGGGCACATTTCAAGCCACGCGGCGGGACGACTAACGCGACACGGACACTTCTATGTTTGTTGAAATTTAACATAAGGACTTGACAAAGACAGGTCTCCTTCTGTATTCATGGTACCACTTATGAGCGACATCGCTTTCCATACCGCCATTGATCGACGACGCCGACGTGCGCGACGTTATCCGCGTAGACGAACGCAACCGGCGTAATCCCATGGCCCGCTCATGAAGTAGACTGCTTCTGACATTCTGCGTGCCGCCCCCTGTTGAAGGCGCTGGTTCTTGCGAGCCAGCGCTTTTTTGCTTTCATCCCAACCCCTCTCCATTATGTCCATTGTTCTAGCCTTTAGCGGAGGCCTCGATACCTCCTTTTGCGTGCCCTACCTCAGCGAAACGTATGACACGTCCGTCGTCACGGTCACGGTTGACACCGGCGGGGTGGATGCCGCCGAGGCCGACGCCATCGAGGCCCGCGCTTATGATCTCGGGGCGGCGAAGCATGTGCTCGTCGACGGCCGCGATGAGCTCTACGCCGATCACCTGAGCTACCTCATTAAGGGCAACGTGCTGCGCGGCGACGTGTATCCGCTGTGCGTGGGGCCGGAGCGCGTGGTGCAGGCCCGCGGCATCGTGGACGTGGCGCAGCAGGTGGGCGCCGAGGCCGTCGCGCACGGCTCCACCGGCGCCGGCAACGACCAGGTCCGCTTCGACGTGGCGCTGCAGATTCTGGGCGGGGACGACGTGGAGATCCTTGCCCCCATCCGGGAACTCGGCCTCAGCCGCGAGGACTCGACGGCCTTCTTGACGGAGCGCGGGTTCGACGTGCCGGCCGATACGACGAGCTACTCCATCAACCGCGGCCTCTGGGGCACCACCATCGGTGGAAAGGAGACCCACACCACCCACGAGCCGCTGCCCGACGACGCCTATCCCGACACAGTGTCGCCCGCTGAGGCGCCCGACACGCCGCTCGAACTGACGATCGACTTCGAGAAGGGGCTGCCCGTGGCGCTCGACGGCGAGGCGATGGACGGCGTCGCGCTCATCGAAACGCTCAATACGCTCGGCGCGCAGCACGGCGTGGGGCGCGACATCCACGTGGGCGACACGATTCTCGGCATTAAGGGCCGGGTCGGATTCGAGGCGCCCGCGCCGCTCATTCTCATCCAGGCGCATCAGGAGCTGGAGAAGATCGTCCTCACCAAGTGGCAGCGCTATCAGAAAGACCACCTGGCCGACTTCTACGGCATGCTGCTCCACGAAGCCCAGCACTTCGACCCCGTGATGCGCGACGTGGAGGCCTTTCTCGATTCGTCGCAGGAGGTCGTGACCGGAAGCGTGACCATCCAGCTGTACAAAGGCCACATCGCGGTGCAGGGGTGCACGAGCCCGCATTCGATGTTCGACGCGAGCACGGCGAAGTATGGCGAAGAGCATGCGCTGTGGGACGGTCGCGACGCGGAGGGCTTCACGAAGCTGGCCGGTGTGCATGCGAAGCTCGCATTGAAGGCGCGCACGGATTCCGTTGATGCCGCGGCCCCACAGGCATGATTTTGTTTCGCCCCGCGGACCATCGCTTCGCTGGATAGTGGCGGTCCACCGCCCGTCGCCTCCCGGTCCCTCATTCTACTCTTCCCAATAGTATCATCCTCTGATGACCGAGAAACCCACCTTCACCACGCTCGACGTCGACAAGATTGCCTCTACCGTTGCGCTCTGCCAGCTATCGTCACCGGTAACGGTATCGCCGTACGTCGTGGCCCAGCATGGCTACGCAGTGGCCGTAAAAGCGCTCGAAGAGAAGCCGCACTACAACCAGGTCGAG
>JAAAPH010000047.1 GCA_009908415.1 Bacteroidota bacterium | reverse complement strand
CCGCTTCTTCCGCAGCCGCTTCTTCCGCAGCCGCTTCTTCCGCAGCCGCTTCTTCCGCAGCCGCTTCTTCCGCAGCCGCTTCTTCCGCAGCCGCTTCTTCGGGGTCCGCCTCGTCGTCTTCGTCGGTGTCTTCGTCGGCTTCGGCCTCTTCTTCGTCCGCCGCCTCAGCTACGGCTTCCTCATCGGCGGCTTCCTCATCGGCGGCTTCCGCCTCCGCGTCTTCAGCGGACGCTTCCTCGGTGGCGGTGGCTTCTTTGGCCTCGTCGGCGGCGTCCTCAGGCGCGTCGGCCTGCGGGGTCTCTTGCTTTTCGTTGTCAGGCATAGGTCGGTCGTTATGATTGATTGGGTTTAGGCTTCTACGATCGTCGCCTGCGCTGCGAAATCACGCGGGGGCGGGGTGGGGGCATGGGGAGCGGGAGGCATCTCCCGGGCTCCCGTGCCCGTGGGCGCCCATGCGCAATCAACCCACAGTCGCATCGGACCGTATGTGTGATTGGATTGTGGCTGCAGGTTTTGCGTGTGCAGGCTCCGCGGTGTGCGGATAGAACCTGGAACGTGCAACCTGGAGCGTGAAACTTAACGCTTGGAGTACTGGCTCTTCTTGCGCGCCTTCGGCTGGCCGTATTTTTTGCGCTCGACCATGCGGTCGTCGCGCGTCAGGTAGCCGGCATCGCGGAGCGGCTCGCGCAGGTCCTCGTCGTACTCGACGAGCGCGCGGGCGATGCCGAGGCGTACGGCCTCGGCCTGGCCGGTGAGCCCGCCGCCGCTGACATTGATCAGCACGTTGAACTGGCCGATGGTCTCGGTCACTTCAAACGGCATGTCCAACTCGCGCCGGCGCCAGGCCACGGGGAAGTACTCGGCGGCGTCCCGCTCGTTGACGGTGACGCTGCCGTCGCCCGGACGCAGGTACACGCGGGCGGTGGACGTTTTGCGGCGGCCAATCGCTTGGTATTCGGTCTGTGCCATGTGTTTGGGTCGTGGTTGCTGCTCGGAAGGTTCGATGGGGCGCCCGCTACACGTCGAGCGGCTGGGGCTGCTGGGCCTCGTGCGGATGCTCCGGGCCGGCGTACACCTTCAGCTTCTTGATCATTTTGCGACCAAGGGGGCCTTTCGGGAGCATGCCTTTCACGGCGTGCCGGATGATAAATTCGGGCTTTTTGCCGCGGAGGTCGGCCGGCGTGTCGGTGCGCTCGCCGCCCGGATAGCCGCTGTAGCGGCGATACTCCTTGTCGGTTTCCTTCGTGCCGGTGAACTGAGCCTCCTCGGCGTTCACTACAATCACGAAGTCGCCGGTGTCCACGTGGGGTGTGAACGACGGCTTGTGCTTGCCGCGCAACACGCTGGCTATCTTCGAGGCGACCCGCCCGACGGCGTTGCCGCGAGCATCCACCACGTGCCAGGCGCGCTCGACGTCTTCCGCGCGGGCGCTCTCTGTCTTAAAACTTTGGGTATCCATGAGTCTGTTGCTCTCTTCGTATCCGTGCGGTCCGCCTGTCCGGTTGGGTAGTGTAAGCCGGCAGCGGATGGATCGTTTAGGCCCCGTCGCCTCGGCGGGGGGAGCGGCTCATGCCGCCGCCGCCAGGCAGTGGGGATAGTAGCTAGTAAAAAGTAGGTCACTGCGTCAATCGCGTGCCCGCCCAGTACAGGGAGAAGCACGCTATTTAAACAGCCATTGTAGCACGCAAGCGGCTGCATGCAGGTTTTGAAAAGCGGGGATTATTCCTTCAATCTTGATGCATCCCGCCTCCGTCCTTTCTGAATTCAGCGTCATTCCTTATGTTGAAAATAGAGTCTATGTTGAAAATAGAGTCTATGTTGAAAATAGAGTCTATGTTGAAAATAGAGTCTATGTTGAAAATAGAGTCTCTTCGCTATCCCGCTTGATCCCCTCTCCCAAAGCGGTCCCGGCCTGCTGCTATAATGTCCATCTCGTTCTCCGATCTCGACAGGCTGGTCGCCCATCTGCCCTTTTCGCTCGACGACACCGAGAAGGTGAACGCAGCGTTCGCTCGCTGGCGCGCTCACCCCAATCGCGAAGACGAGAAGGTTGTTGCACTGTGGACGTACTGCTTCATCATGCGCTACTTTATGGTCAAAGCCGTACGGGGGACCCTGCGCAGCGCCTCCGACCTGGATGCGCTCATCGCTAAGGTCTACCGCAAGGCCGATCGCAAGCGCGACACCGTCAAGGATGCATCGCGCTACGCGAGTTGGGTGAGCGTCATCTGCAAGAATACGCTCATCAACTACGTGAACCGGAAGCGCCCGGAGCAGTCCATCCAAGACGACCAGGGGCCCGTGCTTCTCGCGGAGTCCTCGACCACGTACCACGACGCCGGATTTGTGTTGCAGGCCCTCCACGATGCCATCGATCGCCTGCCCGCGTACCTGCAGGAGACGGCCCGCCTCCACTTTCTTCAGGAACTTACGTACGAAGAGATCAGCGAGCGTATTGATAAATCCGTTCCCACCGTCCGCTCGTATCGTCATAAGGTCGTAAAAAAATTTCGCGAGGACGATCAGCTTCTCACCTTCCTACAGCCGGAGGATCCATGAGACGACAAGCATGGAAAGTAAGGAGGCGTTATGTTCGTGGCGATGGCGTGTCTGGTCTATGATTGCGAAGAACGTATTGAGGAGGGCGTAACATACGGCCCCATTTCGACTAGCCCCGTCTGGAAGCGACATTCATGGACATTTATGGATAACATTAAAGAGAAGATTCTTCGGTTTGACACATTAAGCGCCGAAGACCAACAGGCGGTGGAAGCCTATGTTGACGCTCACCCTGAGTGGCGAGCGCTTTTCGATGAGGTGAAAGTCCTGAACGACATGGCACGGGAGGCGCGGATTCTGCGCGACGTGGATGACGAAACGCTCGCCTACTACGTTGTGGCAGAGCATACGGGGTTGGGCGCGTCGCCGGCGCTCCGGCGGATCTTCGACGAACTCGAGGCCCGCCTGGACGACGACCCTGAGTTGCGCGCACGCTACGATGCGTTGGCGTCGCGGCTCGAAGAGCTCGAGGCGTCCTTCGACCCCACCGCTCAATTCGAAGCGCTGACGGGGTTTGAGGTGGCGTCCCTGAAAGGCTTGTCCTCCAACGATGCATCGGATGCGCCGGCCGGCCGGCCGACAGGGCAGGCCGCTCCATCGTCCGCGGAGCACGAGGCGCTCGTCGTTGCCCTACCGCGGGCGGTTCGGTGGGCGGTGGCGGCGGTCGTGCTCGTCGGGGTGTTGTACGGCGGGCTGTTCGTGGCGAGTTGGGTCACGCAGAGCGACGTGGAGCGTCTCGCCTCGGTGGATCCGGGCGAGACCCGGGTGGAGGGCTACTCGTTGACGCTGCGAGGGGCGCCAGCGGCGGCCGACACCACGTCGACGGACGCGCTCTACCTCCAGGCGCTCCGCACCCTGCGCGATGCGCGGACGACCACGCTGGGGCTGTTTCCGCGCTACGACCAGCAGAAGCTCGGGCAGGCGGAGCAGCTTCTCCAGCGTGTGATCAAACGCGAGGAATCCCGTTCGTTTCTTCAGGTCGAGGCCCACTTCTTCCTGGGCAAGGTGCACTTGGGGCAGGGAAGGATTGAGGCGGCCCGCTCGAACTTTCAGACGGTTGCCACCAGCGAGGGACGGCGCGCCGCCGAGGCCGTCGAGATCCTCACGCAGCTTCAGGAACAGTACCCCGCCCACCGGCAAAGTTACCTGGGGTGAGGGCGTCCACTCAACGGGCCCGCGCGCCTAGCGTCGTTCGAATGGCGGCGAGCAACTCCTCGGCGCCGAACGGCTTCGCCAGGTACGCATCGAAGCCGGCCGCGGTGAAGCGCTCCTCATCGCCGGGCATCGCGTACGCCGTGCATGCGACCATCGGCACGTCGCGGTACGCCGGTCGGGCCCGGAGTTGCTCCAGCACGTCGAGGCCGTTGGCTTCGGTGCTGAGGTTGATGTCTACAATCACCAGGTCGTAGCGCTGAGACAGGGTCTGCTCTAGCGCTTCCCCTACGCTCTCCACCGCATCCACGTTGGAGGAAACGCCGGCTTCGCGGAGGAGCATTGGCACCATCTCGCGCGTGTCTTCGGTGTCTTCGACGAGCAGCACCCGCGGACCGTCCGGGTCGTCGGGGGCAAGGTCGGTTGCGATCTGTGTGGGGGCTTCAGGCGGGTCTGCCGACGCGTCCGGGTGCCGCGGCAGAACGACCGTGAAGGTGCTCCCCTCGCCCTTGGTGCTGTCCACGCGGATGAAGCCGTTCATCAGCGTCACGAGACGCTCCGTGATCGCGAGGCCGAGCCCACTGCCCTCAAAGTTGCGTGTGAAGCCTTCCGATTCCTGCTTGAAGTCCCCGAAGATCTCCTCCAGGGCGTCCTCGGCGATGCCGACGCCCGTGTCGGCCACCCGGATCGTCGCCACGTCATCGTCGGCGTGCAGGCGCACGGCCACGCGGCCTTCCAGGGTGAACTTGACGGCGTTGGAAATCAGGTTCGTAAGTACGCGCTGGGTGGCCCCTTGATCGAGGTGGGCTTCGATGGGCGTATCGGGCAGGTCGAGGTGCAGCGCGAGGTCGTTCATCTCGGCTTGGGCCCGCACGAGGTCCATCGCGTCGCGGACCTCCTGGACCAGGTCGAGCGGCTCCGGCTGGATCTTCATCGTCTTGCTCTCCAGTTGGGCGAGGTCCAGCACCGAGGTGAGCGTGCGCATGAGCCGCCTGCTGCTCTTCCGGATCAGGTTGAGGAATTCGAGCGGCTCGCCGTCGAATCGGCTGCTCAAGAGGTCGGCGAAGCCGATGATGGACGTGAGTGGCGTGCGAATCTCGTGACTCATGTTGGCCAGGAAGGCCGACTTCAGACGGCTGGCCTCTTCGGCTTGCTCTTTCGCGTCGATCAGCTCGCGCTCGAAGGCCTTCCGCGCTGTGATGTCTCGCACCACGACGGAGTAACCCACCAGGGCGCCGTCGTCAAAGATCGGTGTGGTGACGGTTTCGGTCCAGACGGTCGAGCCGTCGCTCCGGATGAGTTCGACTTCCAGCCGCGCGTCGTAGTCCACCGGCGCGCCGGCGCGCTCCTTCGCGCGGCGCTTCTGGTTTGCAGCGCGCACACGCTGGAGCGACTCGGAGGTGGCGACTTTTTCGAAGGGAAACGTTTTGAACGCATCGGGCGGATAACCGAGCAGGTGCTCGATGGAAGGGCTAATGTACGTGACGTTAAGGTCAGCGTCGAGGAGCGCAATCACATCGCGGACGTTGTCGGCCAGTAGGCGATAGCGCTCTTCGCTCTCGCGCAGGGCCTGCTCGGCGCGGCGCTGCTCCGTCACGTCGCGGATCATGGTCTGCGCGGCGGCCTGCCCACGGTACGTGACGGGCACCGACCGGGCCACCACGGTGCGCTCCGCGCCGTCGAGCCGGACCATCCGGTGCTCGAAGGGGGGCGTGGCCTCCCCCCGGTCCAGTTGCGCCTTCCGCTCCTCGATGTCGGGTTCAACGTCGGGGTGTGCGAACTCAAACACTGAGCGGCCGATCATTTCCTCCGGGTCGTCGGCACCGAAGAGCCGTGCCCCGCTGGGGTTGATGTACGTGTAGCGGCCGTCGACGGTGATGTGGATGGGGCCGGGGTGGGCCTCGACGAGCCGCCGCCAGCGCTCTTCGCTCTCGCGCAGGGAGGCCTCCCGCGCCTTGCGCTCCGTGATGTCGAGGTGAACGCCGACGGCGCGGCGCGGCGTGCCGTCGGGGGCCCGGTCGACGACCTTGCCCGTGCAGAGGATCCATGCCCAGGATCCATCGTGCTTTTGCATCCGGTACTCGGCCTTGAAGCAGGGGGTCGTTCCGTCCAGGTGGGCGCGGAGCTGGGTCCACGCCGGCATGCGGTCGTCCGGGTGGAGGAGGCAGCGCCAGGTGAGCGGGGAGGGGGTCACGTCGTCGGGCGCGTAGCCGAGCATGGTGGTCAGCCGGGCGTTGTAGACCACCTCCCCGCGGGGCAGGTCCCAGTCCCACAGGCCCAGGTCGGCGCCCTCCAGCGCGAGGTCGAGCCGCTGAAGGGTGCTCTGCACGTGCGCCTGCCAGCGCCGGTTGCGGCGCAGCGTGAGGCGGGCAAACACGAATCCGACGAGGAGCGCGAGGGCCACGACCCCCAGCTCAATCCCGAAGAACCACCGCACGATGCGGGCATTTCCCGCACGGATGGCGGTGGCAAAGTCGCGCTCTACGTCATCCAGCTGCCGGTCGATGCGCTGCACACGCTGCAGCGCGGCGTTCCGGAGCTCCGCCGAAAGGCGCTCCTCCGCGCGGGGCAGGCGCGCTGCCTCGTGCTGGAGGGCAGCGATCAGGCGGTCTCCGCGCGCCCACAGGTCGAAGGCACGCTGCACCTCGGGGACAAAGCGGAACCACCGCCCCAGCAGCACCATGTTGTCGACTTCGTCCGCGCGCATGCCCGACGCCATGAGGTGGGCGCGGATGGCAGCCCGGTCGGCGTCGGACTGCAGAAACGAGAGGCGTGCTCTTTGGAAGGCCAAGGGCACCTGGAGCGCCGTATGGAACGAGCGAAGATCGCGTCCACCGTCCGTCTGAACGTAATGCTCCAGGTGATGGGTGGCCGTCCGTCGGGCCTCGCCCCAGCGCTCGACGCCTTCAAGGTACGCCTGCGTTGCCTCATTGACCCGGTTATCGACGTACTCGATGCCGAGCAAAATCGTCATCGCACCAAACAGCACGCCCCAGAAGATCGTGGCCTGGCTGGTGAAGTCCTGGGCGTGCGGCTCCGGTTCGACCAGCGAAGCGTGTCCAAAGAATTTCATGGCGTGCTGTGCAAGCAACGGGGAGGCCCAGCAATGGCCTCACGGAGAACGATGCATCGAGGGCCGGCGGCTGAAAGCAGATCATGGAAGCGTCCAGCAGTCGGTTCACGCACCCGAATGCGCTGCGCAAATGTGCCCCGCAAACCATTCGGTCGTGTGCCGACGATTATCGGTCGGGTCGGGCGAAGGGTTAAGACCAGAAGTTTAACGCCGGAAGCTAGCGGTCCGCACCGTGGGCCCGCATGTAGTCGACCGTCAAGGACGTCATCGCGCGGACGCCGAGCTTCATGCCGCTCTCGTCGATGTAGAAGTCCGGCGTGTGGTGCGGTGCCGCCTCGGACGGGTCCATTCCCTTCGGCATGCCGCCGACGAAGAAGTACAGGCCCGGCACCTCGCGCTGGAAGTACGAGAAGTCCTCGGCCCCCGTGATGGGGTTGATGACCTCCACGTTCTCGGCCCCGGCCACGCGCTCTAGCGTCGGAGCCATCGCAGCCGTGAGGTCCGGGTCGTTGTGCGTGACGGGGTAGCCGCGATCGATCTCGACGTCGGCCGTGGCGCCCATGCTCTCGGCGATGCGCGTGGCCGTCCGGCGGATATCGGCATGCACCTTATCCTGCATGGCCGTGTCGAGCGTGCGGATGGTGCCGACCATGTGCGCCTGCTCGGGGATGATGTTGCTGCGCACGCCTCCCTCGATCTTGCCCACCGAAACGACGGCGGCGTTGTTGGTGAGCTCGGCCTGCCGGCTCACGACCGTCTGCAACCCGTTGATGATTTGGGCCGACGTTACGATGGGGTCTACGCCGGTCCAGGGCGTGGAGCCGTGCGTCTGCTTCCCGTTCACCGTAATGCGGAAGACGTCCGACGCGGCCATGATGGAGCCGGGCCGGTACTTGATCGTGCCCACCTCCGTCTGCGAGTTGATGTGCAGCCCGAAGACGACGTCGACGTCCGGGCTTTGCAGCGCGCCCTCCTTGATCATCAGGTCGGCGCCGCCCTCTTCGCCGTTGGGCGCGCCCTCCTCGGCCGGCTGGAAGAGGAACTTGACCGTGCCGGGCAGCTCATCGCGCATCTCGGACAGGATCGTCGCCGCGCCGAGGAGGATGGCCATGTGCGTGTCGTGGCCGCAGGCATGCATGACGGGCACCGTCTCGCCGTTGTACGTGCCGGTGGCCGTCGAGGCGAAGGGCACGTCGACCCGCTCGCGCACGGGGAGCGCGTCCATGTCCGCCCGCAAGCCGACGACCGGGCCGGGCCGCCCGCCCTCCAGTACGCCGACGACGCCCGTGTGCGCCACGTCGGTCGTCACCTCGATGCCCAGCGCCCGCAGCCGCTCGGCGATGTAAGCGGCCGTCTCGTCTTCGCGGTTCGACAGCTCCGGGTGCTCGTGGAAGTGCCGCCGCCACTCGATGACTTGCTCTTCGACGTCCGTGGCGCCCTGGTCGATGCGGGACTGCATGCCACCGTTCTGGGCGTAGAGGGACGGAGCAACGAGAAGGGCGAGGACAAGAGAGAGGGAAGCGACGTGGGAGAAGGAGAGGATGGGACGAAGCATGGGGCCAAGCGGTTTGATGGCGAAACACTATGCAACACCAACCTACAATCCGCACTGCAAAAAAGCACCGCCGGGTATCTGCATTAGGGGTGCATCGCCGCGCGCCGCTACGGCAGCCAGTAGCCGTCCACCGTCACGTCCGTGGCCGACTGGTCACGGACGTATTTCGAGAAACTGGCCACGTCGGCCTGCCCCGCAGCCAGGCTATCGCCCTGGGCTTCGTAGTAGAACGCGTCACCGCTCGTTTGAATGCGGAAGTACACTTCGTAGGCGTCGATGTCCGTCTCGCCGACATTGTGGACACGGTATTCCACATCGACGAACACGCTGTCGGGCTGGAGCGGACGGTTGGCCCAGTTCGTCACCGATACGCCAATGGTGTCATCGGTCGCAGACGATTCCCCGCCGGGCTCCAAGAAGATGGTGGCCTGGGTCGTTTCATCGGCCCGCACGGCCACGGTGACCTGGTTCGGGGCGTAGCCCGACTTGCGGGCGCTGATCGTGTAGTTGCCTACTTCTACGTTGTCCAGCGTGAAGCGCCCCTCGCTGTCGGTCACGAGCGCGCTGGTCGGCGGGCTCGTCGTGATGTTGACGCCCGACAGGGCCGCGTCGGTCTCAAAGTCCTGGACGCGGCCGTCGATGCTGCCGCGTTGGGCCGGGCCGAGCGAGGAGTCTTCGCACCCGGTGGCGACAAGGACAACCGCTATGCTGAGAAGCGCACTCAGAACAAAACGCATGGACGTGAGGCTGTGT